>JAPLSS010000609.1 GCA_026398515.1 Candidatus Sumerlaeota bacterium
GGGGTTGTCAAAAAAGAGAGAGCGCAGATAGGCCACGGCGGTCGGCTCGCGAGGCGGCGATTGGCGAGGGCCACTCTACGCGCAAACGACACGAACGCGCACGAAGAAACGCATCGGACGGCGACGCGCGTGCGCATCTTCCGAAATCGGGAGACAACTTCTGATTCCCCGGCTGCGCCTCCACATCCAGCGCCAAGCGCGTGTTCGCCATGAAATCCGAGTGGCGCACGTGCGACGGCCGGCCGGGTTTCCGGGGAGTGTAGCCCACCGCCGCCTGCGGATCCCGCTCCACGGGGACCCGCCCCCCAAACGCCTTCACCGCCACCGTCGGCGCCGGCCCGTCCAGCGGTTCACCCAACGGCTGAACCCGTGTGTAATCGCTCATTGTATTCATAGCCTTCATATGCAACAAGATACGGGAAACAGGCTATCGGCGGCGGAATGGTCGGAAGGTCGAAACGACGGACCGGGGAGGCCTGCGCGGGACCGGGGCGGAGTTCATGCTGGAGCAGCCGAAGAGCCGCCTGCGCGGCATCCTGCGCAAGCGACGCAAACTCCAAGGCCGCGCGCGGGCTGTTCTCCCTTGGGGCCGCCCGCGCCGCCGGTCGACCCGCCTAGCGGCCAACCCTCAACTGGAGAGCCGGATGCGGGAGCACCGCACGTGCGGTTCGGAGGGAAGGGGGGCGCAAATCAATGCGCTCTCCCTACCACTATCGATGAGCATCGTGCACATAACACAATCGGAGGAAGGCCATGAGACACACGGCGAGATGGATCGGAGGACTCGTGTTGGCCACAGCGGCTTTCGCGGCGGAGCGGCCATCGACGACGCCGACAGCGCGTTCGCTGCCGGGCAAAGGGGTGTTTGTCACCGGGAAGCGGGAGATGTTCGATTTCCCGGATGAGGTGAAGAAAGACCCGTTGGTCGCGGGCTTCCAGGTCTCGCTGGGATGGTCGGACCTGGAGCCGGAGAAGGGCCGATACGAGTGGAGCCAAATCGACCAACTCCTCGCGGATTGCGAGAAATGGAACAAGCAGGCGGCGTTCAAGTTCATGACCGTCGGCGGCAAGGTCATGAGCGACGGCCAGTTGAGCAAGGGAAAGGGCAAGGCCGGCCCGGACGTCGAAGGCCGCAACACCACCACGCCGGCCTGGCTCTTCGACGACCCGGCGGTCAAGCGCTTCGGCGGCATCCCAACGCCCAAGGGCAAGCTCCCGCTCTACCCGGTTTTCTGGGACCCCGCCTATCAGAAGCATCTCGAGGATTTCATCGCCGCGTTCGCCCAACGATACAACGGCAACCCCCGCATCGAGTACATCCGCATGGGCGGCTGGCAGGTCGGGACGAACGAGCCCAGCTTCTACGGCGGCGCCAGTGAGTTCCTTCTCGATCAGTTCGCCGCGGAAGGCATGAAGATCCCGGCCGACAAGAACATGAAGGAAGCGATCCGCGGCCTGGCGGGAGACAGCCCGTACTCCAAGGCGGTCATCTCGATGATCGACATCTGGCGCAAGCATTTCACGAAAACGCCCCTGGCCGCCACGATCCATTTCAGCAAGGAGGCGGGCAGTTTTGAAGAGGCCATGATGAGCCACTGCTTCGCCAACCACATCATGATCATGAACACCGGCCTCAACGAATCCGACCACACGGAATCGCGCACGGCGTATCGCGAAGCGCGCGATCAGCACGGCTGCAAGGTCGGCTGGGGCGGCATCACGCACATCGGCACGAAACTGTCGAAGGAAGAGCTCGAGAAGCGGGGCCACAGCCTGCGCCTGGAGGCCGTCATGCAGGGAATCGGCGACGACAACCTGCCCGGTTACGCCCCCGCGTCCAAGGTCAGCTACCTCGTCTTCGGGTTCGATTTCACCGAAGACGCCGAGGCTATGAAGTGGGCGGCGGAGCATCTGGTGGAATAGCCCCGAAAGATGAAAGCCGGTCCAATGACCTTGAGAAAGGGGAAGGAGAGATGAAGATTCATTTGGGGCTATTCCTGCCGTTATTCGCGGCCATCGCATTCCCATCGGGTGTAGCGCCCGCCCAGGATGAGGCCGCGAGGCAAGCCGATAAGGAA
>JAPLSS010000980.1 GCA_026398515.1 Candidatus Sumerlaeota bacterium
GGGGTGCGGCGGCGCTTATTGCGGCACGAATTGCGGGATCGTGTGCAACAACGCGACATTCGGCGGTCCGTGCGGGAATAACAGATACAACTGTGCTACGGATGTTAATTCGGGGTGCGTCGGAGCGGGTTGCGGAACACACTGCGGGGTTGTATGCTCGAAGGTGGACCCTCCTCCGTGTGGCGGAACAGATAACTGCAAATGCTGGACCCCTCCGGGCGGAGGAGCAAAGACTACATGCCAGAATCGATGTGGCAATGTGCGGATATGTAAGAGAGGAAACAACTCCTCCGACTGTCCGCTTTGCGGGCAACTGTGCCAGTGTATGTTTCGCTACGGAACATATGATGAGTTTCTGAATCCATATAGCAAGAACGGGTGTACGGGCTCCCTTAATTATCCAAGCATAGGGAGTGGGCCCTGCGGCTGCAACCGGTCACAGGGTCTAAACTGCGACGGCACGTCGAGCAGTCCCGGCGCTCATGCCTGCTGCTGCGGCTGCGATAAAAAATCTAACGATCATCTGGGCGCGGGCTGCACCATGGAGAAAACCGACGGCTATGGGACCCGGTGCATTGATCACTGTGGGTCTTACCCGTGCCCGTGCGTGCCTGTGGCAGGATGGTGCCGTTGCGTACTAATGCAAGGGGGGCCTCCGCCGACCTGCTACAGCTTAGGAAAATTTAGGACGTGCAAGACCTGCTCAACGCCGTATAACCCAGTAACAGGGTGCACGAACGCACCTACTACTACGACCCTTGCCCAGTGCGACGTGCCGATGGTTTTTTAGTGACCGCCGTCGCGAGATCGAAGCCGGTGTGTCACACAACCGCAGTCAAAGCGGTGATTGCCTACGAGGGAGAGGATATGCCATGTATATAATTGCGTGTTTGAGTTTGCCCTATGTGGTTGGCACTATATTCGGCGTTGCGCCTTCTGCGCCTTCGGCAGACTCCGAAAGCTCGAAAAGTCTGTCCATGATGGCCTCATCGGCCTATCAGAACGGCCGGTGGGAAGAAGCCATTGCACGCTATTCGGAGCTTTGTAGGGACAAGGCGCTTCCCGACGAGCAGCGCTTTTGGGCTTTGAGTAAGTTGGAGAGGTGCCAAAGAAAGCTGGGACGGACCGACCAGGCTTTGGCTATTCTCGACGAAATCAAGGCCCAATTCGAAAATAGCGAGGCGGTCTGGACGGGTGGCCACAAAGCGCGGACCATCGCCCTATCTTACGTATATGGTGAACGGTGCGACGTTTTCCATCAGGCGAAGCGATATGACGAGGAGCTGGAATGCCTTCGTCTTCACAAGGAAAGCGAGGTGGCCTTCTCCCAGGAGGTCCAGTCCCCTACGCCGGAACAAAAGGTGTTGGGGGAAATGGCTTGCGATTCCGTGGACCTGGGCATCGCGGAGTGTCTTGTGAACCTTGGGCGGCTTACCGAAGCGGGGCAGCTGTTTCATGAGTTGCAGTCACGGATGGTCTCCCATTTGAAACAACTTGAGGCTTTCGAGCCTGATAATCTTAGCGCGTATCTCACTCGAACGTGCGAATACTATGGGCGAGTATATATTCCCAAGCGTCTCGGCGATTGCACAGGGGACAGATCATATTACGAGGAGGCGCTTGCCAAATATCCGACCGGCGCCTCGGCGGAAGCCCTGAAAGAGGTCCCCCATGAGCACTTAGTCGAGAAATCGGGGCTAGAGAGGCTCATCAAAGAAAGACCTGGGCAGGCGGCGTCGCGGCCTGCCTCGTCGGCCGCCAGTCTTCCCAGCGCCACGGACCGACAAGAAGGCGCCTGAGCTGTTATCTACTCTCTCTTCCTTCTCTCAGAACGGCGCACGGATGAATGGCGGCGAAGGGATTAAGGGGCGGCGTGAATGTGTCACTCTCTTATAGACTCCGCCTTCGGGCTAGGGCCTGACAGATTAAGGAGAAGAACCGTGAGCACAGACACCTGTCGGTTTGCTTGGGCCGCGCTCATTGCGGCGCTCGTGCTGTGCGGCGCCACGACGGGGCAGGCGGCGCCGGTTTTCCGGACCATGAAAGAGTACCGCGACGCGCTGGACGATTTCCGCTCCAGCGACACGGCGCAGATCGCGCGTCACCAGCGCGAGGTCTACGAGAAGGCCCTGGCCTCTCCCGATGTGCCGCCAATGATCCGCGGTTCGGCCAAGAACTCCCTGGCATCGCTTCTGGTATCGGGCGGAACCCAGCCGCTCACGCCCCAGAGAGAAGCGGATTTGCAGCGCGCTCTGGAGTTGACCGAAGAGATTCTGAAGGACTCCAGAGATTACGAAGGGACTCTGAAGAAACTGAAGACCACTGAGGAGGTTCGTCAGAAGTATTTGGCGGGCAATCATCTTGTCCAGAACGGCGCCCACTGGATGCGGGCGAGCGCGTTGGCCCAGCTGGGCCGCCTGCCCGAGGCCGAGAACGAGGCCAAGGCCCTGGAGTCATTGCCGAGGGAAGGCCGTGCTGACGGTTGGGCCAGGCTCTGGGCGGACATCCTGAGCCGCGAGGGCAAGTCGGATCGCGAAAAGGCGCAGTGGTTTCTTGACCGCCTCAAGCAGTCGCCCGAGACAGAAATCGGCGCCAGCGCCGCATACCAAGCGCTGGCGGTCTACTTTAAGGATGAGAAGTATGCTCGCGACGAGGAAGGGGCGCGCGCCGTCCTCGCGCAAGTTCAACCCCTTCTTCGAGAATACCATCCTCAAAGCCAGGCGGCGGAGCGGGCCGACTGGCTCCAGAATCGCCTGGATGAACTCAAACGGTATCCCCGGCAAGCGCCTCTGACGCCCGCGACCGGCGCGCCCGCGTCGGCTCCGGCGAGCCGATCGGCGGCGGACGTTCCGGCCTGCTCCTGCGGATCGGGGACGGCCAGTCCAGGGACGACTCCAGCGGTTGGCGCGCAGTTGGGCTGCGGCTGCGGAAGCCTGACGCCGGCGCCGGCGAGCGCGCAGTGACTCCCTATTCCACAGGCCCCTGCGAACCCCGCAACGATGAAGTTTCCACGGAGAGCCGAGGATGCTTCGCGGATCCAGACTGGTTAACGCGAGCCGCCCACCCGCCTCGCGCCGACCGCAGCGGTTGGCGGTTTTCGCCGCGCTCTTCGGGGTCAGTTTGATCGCGGTGGGCTGGCTC
>JAPLSS010000808.1 GCA_026398515.1 Candidatus Sumerlaeota bacterium
CCCGCGCCCCCAGAAACCGCAACGGCAACCCGTGGTGAGAAATCCAGGGTAGCCTCGTGCGGTTTGTTTTAGACAAATCAACTTCTAATGTGATACAAAACTAACACAGACGCGGCGGTAGGTCTGTTTGTCAATCCAGAATGGGAGCCGTCCCGGGTTTCTCACGAGAATAGCGATTCGCGTGGCACAGACAGTCTTGTCTGTGCATGGCGCGCGAGATGGAAAACCCCGCACAGACAAGACTGTCTGTGCCACGCAAACGGCCATCCTTTCTGAATCTGGTGAGACGTCCGGGCCAAGACACATGAGAATCGGACTGAAGAGAACTTGGGTTCGAGTGGCGCTGGCGGCGGCGGGGGTCTGGCTTCACGCGTCCTTCCCCGCCTTCGCGCAACTCAGCGACACGCCCCGCGAGGAAACGTGGGTCACAAATGGAATTGTGCAAGCCATCGTCCGAAGCGGCGACACGGTCTATATCGGCGGGAGTTTCACGTACGTTGGGCCAAACACGGGCGGTGGGGTTCCCATCGACGCGGGAACGGGACGGGCGGTCGGGTCTTTCCCTAAGGTCAATGGGAAGGTCGGAGCGTGCGTGTCGGACGGCATCGGGGGTTGGTTTATCGGCGGCCACTTCACAAGCGTCGCCGGCGTCGCGCGGAACAATATCGCTCGTATCCTCTCGAATGGGACAGTGGACGCCGCCTGGAACCCAGATGCGATGGACCGCTACGGCGGGGCTGCCTCGGTCGAAGCCTTGGCGCTTTCCGGTTCAACGGTCTATGCAGGAGGCGGTTTCACGGACATCGGTGGGAAAACGCGCTACCACATCGTCGCGCTGGACGCCGCGACGGGAGCCGCCACCGACTGGAACCCCCACGCAGACGGCATAGTGTATGCGATGGCGCTCGCTGGGTCAACGGTTTATGTGGGAGGCGGCTTTACGACCATCGGCGGGCAGGCACGCCACAACATCGCCGCTCTGGACGCCGAGACGGGAGCCGCTACCGCCTGGAACCCCAACGCAAAGGGCACCGGCCTTTGCTCGGTTTACGTCTTGGCGCTGTCTGGTTCGACGGTCTATGCGGGGGGCACCTTCACGGGCATCGGCGGGCAGACACGCAACAACATCGCCGCACTAGACGCCGCGACGGGAGCCGCGACCGACTGGAATCCCGCCGCTGGGGGTTACGCCTATCCTGCGGTGGTAACCCTTGCGGTCTCTGGCTCGAAGGTGTATGCGGGAGGCTACTTTACGAGCATCGGCGGGCAGGCGCGCAACAACATTGCCGCGTTGGACGCCGAGACGGGAGCCGCTACCGCCTGGAACCCCAACGCAAATAGTGAAGTCGACGCCTTGGCGGTCTCCGGTTCGACACTCTATGCGGGGGGCGGCTTCACGAGCATCGGCGGGCAGGCGCGCAACTATATCGCCGCGCTGGATGCCGCCACGGGCACCGCCACCGCCTGGGATCCCAACGCCAACGACTGGGTCACGGCATTGGCGGTCTCGGATTCGACGGTTTATGCGGGCGGCTCGCTCACGAGCATCGGCGGGAAGTGGCGCAACAGCATCGCCGCGCTGGACGCCGCGACAGGATCCGCCACTGATTGGAACCCCAACGCGCAGGGTGAACAGAATGCGGACGTCCTCGCCTTGGCAGTTTCCGGATCGACGGTCTATGCGGGGGGATATTTCACCGGCATCGGCGGGCAGGCGCGCCACTACATCGCCGCGCTAGATGCCGAGACGGGAACCGCAAGCGCCTGGAACGCTGGCGCGGACGGGCCGGTCGATGTCTTGGCGATTTCCGGTTCGACGGTTTATACAGCGGGCCGCTTCACGAACATCGGAGGGCAGGAGCGCCACTACGTCGCCGCACTGGACGCAGCCACGGGAGCGGCCACCGCCTGGAATCCCAACGCCGACAACTCGGTCTGGGCGTTGGCACCAGTTGGTTCGATGGTCTACACGGGGGGGTTGTTCACAAGGATCGGCGGTCAGCCGCGCAACCGCATCGCCGCGCTCGACGCCGAGACGGGAGCCGCCACCGCTTGGAACCCCAACGCGGAGTTGGGCCTTCGTGTCGGCGTCTACGCCTTAGCCCTCTCCGGCTCGACGGTCTATGCTGGGGGCGAGTTCAAGAGCATCGGGGGGCAGCCGCGCAACTGCATCGCGGCGCTGGACTCGGAGACAGGGGCCGCCACAGATTGGGATCCGAGCGCGGACGCAGAGATTTTCGCCCTGGCGGTCTCTGGTTCAATGGTCTATGCGGGGGGCGACTTTGGGCATATCAGCGGCCAGCCGCGCCACTACATCGCTGCCCTGGACGCCGCAACGGGAGCCGCCACTGCCTGGAACCCCTATGCATACGGGCTCTACTACGGAGTCATTGCCTTGACCATCTCTGGTTCGACCGTCTACGCGGGGGGAGAGTTCTCGACGGTCGGCGGCAACTTGCGCCCCTCCTTCGCCGAGTTTGGGCCGGCGCCGGGGCCGCCGAATCTGCGGACGGTCACGGACAACCTGGACGGCACGTCGCACATGACGTGGGCAAATCCTTATCCCGCTCCGGCGCAGTTCCTCGGCTTTGCGTGGGACATCTACGCGCGCTACTGGGTCGTTCGAGGCCTGAATGGCTGGATATGGTTCCCGTATCCCCCGGAAGCGACCGAGGGCGACATCGACCTGGGCTACTCCGGCGCCTATCACGCCTGGATCTCCAGCCAGTATCCCGACGGCTCGTGGTATCCGTGCCCGAATCCGTGGACCGGCCTTCAACTCGGCGGGACGCCGCACACGCCGATGGACGTCTGGGTCGAGGATCTGGGCGACCGCCGCGTGCGCCTGCATTGGCGGCCGGACCCCTCCGGCACGTGGCACTGGCAGATCATCGCCTGGTATGAGGGCGGAGGGTTCATCCCGGTCGATGGGCCGAGCGGCGCCGCGCTCTGGCATCTCATCGACTATGGCGGCACGGCCTTCGCGCCGGGGCAGGCGGATTTCTTCGCCGGCTGGGCCGACCTCACGCTGCCCTCGGATGGCGCGTATTGGCTCTTCCTGCGCGGCACCAGCTGGTGTCCACCCTACGATCCGCCAACAACGGGCGATTACGGCGCGGCGTTCGTGTACGTCCTGAACGGAGCGTGAGACCGATCTCCGAGAGCGCGGATATGAGGATGTTTTTTTGACCGATTTTTTGACCACAAAGAACACAAAGAGCACAAAGAAACCGATTCATTCCCAGGGGAGCATCCATCTTACTTTGTGCCCTTTGTGCCTTTGTGGTGAAGTAGTCATGAGACATTTTTGATTGTGGCGCTGGCAATCCGGTGCAACGATTCCCGCTATCGGGTTTGGCTTGCATGGGAGAACGGATGTCATGCGTTTGCGGGTTCGCGCGGTCGCCGCAGGAATTCTGGGGCTGGCGTGGGGTTGCGTCCTCCACGCGCCATGGCCTTGTTTCGCCGCGGACC
>JAPLSS010000774.1 GCA_026398515.1 Candidatus Sumerlaeota bacterium
GAAGCCAAGCCCCCGGACCGCGCCGCTCCCACCCACGAGCCCCGCAGGGGCGACAGGCTGTTGGGGCGCCGCCGTCTGTCGCCCCTTCGGGGCTACGGGGTCATTCGGACGATTCCGGGGGCTTGCCTTCGTCCGCGCCCCCGGCTACGCGCTGTCGGCCCCTTCGGGGCGGCAATTCGCGGCACAGCATTCCTGAATCCCCGCGCCGAGCTATGCCGCGGGATGCACCCCGGCCAATTCCTCGTGGAGCAATGGGGTTGACAGGTGGGGGGAGTCGTGCCATGTTCCCCCCTCTGTTTGCGCCCCAGGCGTTTTCACGTACGCACACACTCCAACCAAGCGGACTTCGAGGAGCGCCGCCGTCGGCGCGCCGGCCGCGGCCAAGGGAATCGGGCAGGAGGGCAGAAGGGAATGGATTACGGGTTGACGGAACTGCAGGAGGAAATCCGCTCGCTGGCGCGCAGAGTGGCCGAGGAGAAGGTCCTGCCCGAGCGCGCGCGGCTCGACGAGGCCGAGGAATACCCGCACGAAATCATGAAATCGCTGGCCAAGGCCGACCTCATGGGCGTTTACATCCCCGAGGACTACGGCGGCTTGGGCGGCGGGTGCCTGGATCTGTGCCTGGCGGTGGAGGAACTGAGCCGGGTCTGCGGCGCGGTGGCCGTCTGTTTCGCCGCCAACGCCCTGGGAGCGTATCCGTTCCTCCTTCACGGCTCGCAGGAGCAGAAGAAGAAGTACCTGCCGAAGCTGGCCTCGGGCGAGATGTTCGCCGCCTTCGGGCTGACCGAGCCGAACGCCGGGTCCGACGCCGGCGCCATTCAGACCACCGCCATCCCCGACGGCGACTGCTACGTCCTGAACGGGACCAAGCAGTGGATCACCAACGCCGGCGTGGCCGGGGTCTACACGATCATCGCCAACTGCCGGCCGGAGCGCGGCCCGCGCGGCATCAGCGCCATCATCGTCGAGGCCGGCGCGCCGGGCTTCACCGTCGGCGCCAAGGAGAAGAAACTCGGCATCCGCGCCTCGGCCACCTGCGAGCTGCACTTTGACAACTGCCGCGTGCCGAAGGAGAACCTGATTCTCAAGGAGGGCATGGGGTTTCGCGTGACCATGGAGACGCTCAACAAGTCGCGCCCGGGGATCGGCGCGCAGGCCGTCGGGATCGCCCAAGGCGCCCTGGAGCAGGCGCTGGAGTTCTCCACGCAGCGCATTCAGTTCGGCCAACCGGTTTCGAGTTTCCAGGCGGTGCAGCACATGCTGGCCGACATGGCGACCCAGATCGAGGCGGCGCGGCTGCTGGTGCATCACGCGGCGCGCGCCTCCGACGCCGGCGATCCGCAGGCGCCGAAACTGGCGGCGATGGCGAAGGTTTTCGCCTCCGACGTGGCGATGAAAGCCGCGGTCGACGGCATTCAGATCTGCGGCGGCGCCGGCTACATGCGCGATTATCCGATGGAAAAGTACATGCGCGACGCCAAGATCACCCAGATCTACGAAGGCACCAACCAGATCCAGCGCAACGTCATCGGCATCGACTTGGTCAAGGAGTTCAATCAGAGGAAGAAGAAGAAGTAATGAAAATCGTCGTCTGCATCAAGCAGGTCCCCGACACCAAGGATGTCCGCATCGATCCGGTCACCGGCGCCATGGTCCGCGAGGGCGTCCCTTCCATCACCAATCCCTTCGATCTCTACGCCGTCGAGACCGCCCTCCAGATCAAGGAGCGTTTCGCCGGCGCGGTCATCGCCCTGACCATGGGGCCGCCGCAGGCCGCCGAGGCGCTGCGCGAATGCATCAGCATGGGCGTCGACGAGGGCATTCTGCTGTCGGACCGCGCGTTCGCCGGCAGCGACACGCTGGCCACCGGCTACACGCTGAGCAAAGCCATCGAGAAGATCGGCGACGTGGACCTGGTGATCACCGGCAAGCAGGCCATCGACGGCGACACGGCCCAGGTCGGCCCCGGCATGGCGGTCAACCTTGAGCGGCCGTTCGTGGCGTTCGTGGGCAAAATCGAGGAGGCCTCGCCCAAGACGTTGCGCGTGCAGCGCCTGATGGAAAACGGCCACGACGTCATCGAGGTCGACCTGCCGGCCGTGATTTCGGTGGTGAAGGAGATCGGCGAGCCGAGGCTGCCCACGGTGCGCGGCAAGATGCGCGCGCGCAAGTGGGAGCCGACGCATTGGACGAGCGCGGATTTGCCGGTCGAGGCCGCGCGCGTGGGGCTGAGCGGCTCGCCCACGCAGGTGCACAAGATTTTCACGCCGAAAACGCGCAAGAAGGGCGAGATCCTCCAAGCCGACACCCCCGACCACTACGCGGCCCTGGTGGCGGAGAAACTGGCGAATATGATCCGCGTCTGAGTCCTTTGCGTTCCTGCGGTCCCTGTGGTCCCTGTGGTCCTTTTCTTTGCCGTCAAACCCAAAGGGACTCAAGGGACCCCAGGGACATCAGGGACGCGTTTCCAGGAGAGTTTTCGACAATGGAACAACAGCAATCCGTCATCGCGGTCGACGCGGACTTGTGCACGGTGTGCGGGCTGTGCGTCGACCATTGCCCGTACGGCGCGGCGGAAATCGACGACGACAAAGGCACGGCGTTCATCAACGAGCTGTGCTCCATCTGCATGTCGTGCATCGAGATCTGCCCCGTCGAAGCCATCAAACTGACCACGCTGGTCGGCCAGGCCAACCGCGTCAACATCGCCGACTACCACGGCGTGTGGGTCTTCGCCGAGCAGCGCAAGGGCGCGGTGCAGAGCGTGACCTATGAGTTGCTGAACGAAGGGCGCCACCTGGCCGACACGCTCAAGGAGGACCTGTGCGCGCTGCTGCTCGGCCACAACATGGGCCGGCAGGCCGAGGAGCTTCTCTACTATGGCGCGGACAAGGTCTATTACGTCGACGACCCGCTGTTCGAGAACTTCCAGGACGACCCGATGGTCGCCACCGTGGCGCTGCTGTGCCACGAATACAAGCCGGCGATCCTGCTGACCGGCGCCACGCACGTCGGCCGCTCGTTCATCCCCCAGGTCGCCGTGCGCCTGAAGACGGGCCTGACCGCCGACTGCACGGGCCTGGCGATCGACGATTCGGGCACGCACCTCATGCAGACGCGCCCGGCCTTCGGCGGCAACATCATGGCCACCATCAAGTGCTTCAACCACCGGCCGCAACTCTCCACCGTGCGCCACAAGGTCTTCAAGCCGGCCGAACGCCGCCCCGACAAGAAGGGCCAGGTCGTGCGCGTGCCGATTCCCGAAAAGGGCAAGGTGTGCCGCACGCGCTTCCTGAAGAGCATCGAGGAAGTGGAAGAAACGGTCAACCTGACCGAAGCCGACGTGATCGTCAGCGGCGGGCGCGGCTTGCAGGACCCGAAGAACTTCAAGTTGATCGAAGACCTGGCCAAGGCGCTGGGCGGGGCGGTGGGCGCGTCGCGCGCGGCGGTCGACTCCGGTTGGATCCCCTACTCGCACCAGGTCGGCCAGACCGGCAAGACGGTGTGCCCGAAACTCTACATCGCCTGCGGCATTTCGGGGCAGATCCAGCACCGCGTCGGCATGCAATCGAGCGATGTGATTCTCGCCATCAACAAAGACCCGCACGCCCCGATCTTCGACATCGCCACCTACGGCATCGTCGGCGATCTCTTTGAAATCGTCCCTGCGCTGACGAAGCGGTTCAGCAAGGGCGCGTAGCAAAGACGTGGCTCAAAAAAGCTGAAAAGACGCAGAGGAGTGGAATCCCTTCTCTGCGTCTCCGCGCGAGTTTGTTGTCCCGCTCCCATCACTTCGGGCGCGCTATCAGTCGACGGATGAGGTTGAATCTCCCCCGCCTTCCGGGGTATTCTCTCTATGCGATGATCAATGTAGCGAAACAGGTCGAGTATTCGAAGAGCAGCGCCGAAGAGGATTTGGCGTTCGCCGGCGAGACCCTTAAGGCTGGGAAGACGCGGTATGGCCTGTTCTTTGCCCACTTGGCTTTGGAGAAAGCCCTCAAGGCTCACGTGTGCCAGGCAACTCAGGACTTGGCCCCGAAAACGCACGACCTCGTGAAACTTGCGAGAATCGCTGGAGTCAACCTCGACGTGACTCAGATTCAGTTCCTTGGCAGAGTAAATGCGTATTGCATTGAAGGGCGATATCCTGAGCTGCTGACCATCCCGCCTTCGGGCGCGGAAGCGTGGACGGACTGGAACAAGATCACGGAGATCTTTCGATGGTTGATCGGGCAATTGTGAACACGGTTCGGGGCTATCTGCGCCGTCTCCGAGAGAGCGGACTGGCCATCCGGTTCGGGGTTGTCTACGGATCTCAGACTACCGGCAAGGCGCATAAGTGGAGCGATATCGATCTGCTCGTTGTCGCGCCCGAATTCGACGACATGAAAGACCGCAGGCACATCAACTTCCTGTGGGAGACCGCGGCGGTGGTGGACAGCAGCATCGAACCTATCGCCTGCGGCGAACGGCGATGGGAGCAAGACGATTGGACCCCTATCCTTGAAATCGCCCGCCGCGAGGGGCAGAAGGTCTACCCCGACGGCGACGCGTGAAACGACGATTCTCATGCAGAGGCGCGACGGCGCGGAGAGGAAAGAGGGTCTCTCCGCGCCATCGCGCCTCTGCGTGAGATGGTTCTCTCATCTCCCGAACTTCAACCACGCCCGCAACGGCCGGATGTGATTCTGCGCCGACTTGCCGCTGAGGCATTCGGCGCAGCCCGCCGCCACCTTCCCCTCGATCACCGCGCGGCGAAACGCCCGATACGCTGGCCCGCGCCAGATCTCCTCGAAACTCTGCTGGTTCAAATCGCCGAACGGCTGCACGCTGAAGCAGCACGTGCGCACGATCCCGTTCCACGTCACGTAGATCGTCGACCACGGCTGGGTGCAGTACATGGCGAACCGCCCCGCCGCTTTGACCGCGATCGGCACGGGCGAAAGGTCCGTCCACGGCGCTCGTGAATTCGCCCGCGCCAGCAGCCGCAGGGTGTAAATCCCCGGCTCCAATCCCGAAACATCCAGCGTCTCCAGCAGCCCGCAGTTCGGCTCCTTGGGGAATTCCGGCGGCAGAAGAGGCGGGACGTCCGGACGCGGACGGCCCAGCTGCGCCCGCCGCCGCAGGAGGACCTGATTCACGCCCTCCACGCGGATCTCCGCCTCGGGAACGCCGCCGACGCCCAGCGCCCAGCCGGACACGGGGAAGCGGTCGTCCACGGCCGCGGACAGCGGCGGATGGTCGATGAACCCCAACAACTGCATCCGGGCGTCCATTCGCCGCGCGCTTTCCACCGGTTCCCGCGTCCCTTCCGCGCGCAAGAACTGACGCAGACCGCCGTAGTGGAACGGCGAGGCGCAGGGAATCCCATGGCGCTCCATCGCCCGCAGGAATTCGGCCCACGCCGCCTCGGCCTGGCGCGGATCGAGCGCGCCCAACTGGTTCTTTTGGTAGAATGTGTTGTACCCCGGGTCGCCGTGCTTGAAGAGGTTGGTCACGATCATCTCGTCGAACTTGTGGCGTTGGGCGAAGTCGGCCAGCGCGGGCAGTTGGCCGAAGTTCATCGCCATCGCCACGAATTCCAGCGCCAGGCGCGGCTTGCCCGAGCGGCTCCGCGCGCGCAGCCGGTTCAGCCGCTCGATGTTCGCCACCACGTCCTCCAACCGCGCGCCGACCCGGATGCGCCGGTACGTCTCCGGGTCCGGCGAGTCGATGGAGAAGACCAGGCGGTCAACCTCGCGCTCGACCAGCGTCCGGCAGACGTCCTCGTCCAGCAGCGAACCGTTGGTGTTGAGCGTGACCGTGGCGCCGCGCTCCTTGAGGAACCGCAGAATGGCGGGCATCTCCGGGTGGAGGAATGGCTCGCCGAAGCCCTGGGCGGTGACCTGGGTGGCCCGGCGGTAGAGCGGCGCCAGTTTCCGCACGGTGGCGAGCGGCATGTCGCCGACGCCCTCGCCCGCCTTGTGTCGCTCGCTGTACGTGCGGCCGCACATGATGCAGCGCAGATTGCAGCGCTCGGTGGTTTCCAGGTAGATCTGGGTCGGATAGTTCCAGGGAATCAAGCGCCGCGCGCGCACGCTCAGGCTGGCCAGGAAGTCATTCCGCGTGGCGAGAAAGGGGGGCATGGCATTGAGACCAATCACAGCACGGTCGGCAACCGCCTGCCTGAAACCTTATGCACGGACGACACCGTCTGCGCCCCGATGATTGCTCACCTCGAACTGCAAGCCGTCGTAAAGGAGCTCGCAGCCCGGGGGCAGCGACCGCGAGACGGCGGCGTAGTCGACGTCGTGCGTCATGTGGATGAAGTACGTGCGCCGCGGGCGATAGCGGCGCGCCTCGTCGACCGCCTCGGAAAGGCTGAAGTGGGTTTCGTGCGGCTTGGGGCGCAGGGCGCTGAGGACCAGCGCCTCGCATCCTTCGATCAGCGGGCGCGACGAGTCGGGGATGGCGCTGCAGTCGGTCAGATACACAAAATCGTCGAACCGGAAGCCGAGCACCTCAAGCTTGCCGTGCCAGGCGGGAATGGGCGTGACCGAGGCGCCCTGGAACTCGAATGTCTTCCCCCGCTCGACCGGCATGAATTCCAGTTTGGGCACGCCGCCGCCCCGCTGCGGGGGGTTGAAGCAATAATCGTAGATCTGCCCCAGGCGCTCCAGGTTCTCCGGCGTGGAAAAGACGGGGATCGGCTTGCGTTGAAGCCAGTTGATGCTGCGCAAATCGTCGATCCCGTGAATGTGGTCGGCGTGATTGTGGGTGATGAACAGCGCATCGACGCGCCGGAGGCCCTCGCGCAGCGCCTGCTGGCGGAAATCCGGGCCGCAGTCGACGAGGAATCGCGCGTCGCCCTTGGCGATGTACACGCTGGCGCGGGTGCGCTTGTTGCGCGGATCGGTCGAACGGCAGACGTCGCAGTCGCAACCGATGGCCGGCACGCCGCCGGAGGTTCCGCAGCCTAAGACAGTGACACGCATGGTTGCCTGTTCGCCGTGGCGTAGGCTTTCCAGCCTGCGCTCTTTTTCCCAATGCGCTTCTCGTAAAGGCGCAGGTTGAAAAGCCTACGCCGCTTTCGGAAACGGCTCGACCAGCGTTCCCTGAAACACGATTCGCGCCTCGCCGCGCAAGCGCACGTTCGAAAACGCGTCGCCCGCGCGATCGAACGAAATCGTCAGCGTCGTCCCGCCGCGGGTCAGGAGCGCCACCGGCGGCCGCGCCTTCCCGCGCAACGCCGCCAGCGCCGCCGTGGCCACGCATCCCGTGCCGCAGGCCAGCGTCTCGGCCTCGACCCCGCGCTCGTACGTGCGGATGCGAATCGTATGTTCATCCAGAACCTGGGCGAAGTTGGCGTTGGCGCCTGCGGGGGCGAACGCCTTGTGCCGCCTCACCGCGCGCCCCAGCCGTTCGGCGTTCACCGTGTCCACGTCGTCCACCCACGCCACCGCGTGCGGCACGCCCGTGTTGAGATAGTCGACCGTCATCCTCGGAAACTTGCCGAATTCCAGGAGCACGTCGCGGCGCAGATCGACCGGCGCGGTCAGGCCGATTTCGACTTCGCCATTGTCGAAGACCTCGGCGGAATACGGGCCGGCCTGCGTCTCGAACGTCATGCGCGCCGGCGCGGCGCCGAGGTGGCGCGCCAGCCGGGCGATGCACCGCGCCCCATTGCCGCACGATTCAGCTTCGCCGCCGTCGGCGTTGTAGTAGCGCATGCGGAAATGGCCGTTGTCGCGCGGCGGCTCGATGAGCAGCACGCCGTCCGCGCCGACGGACAGCGCCCGCCGGCACAGCCCCTCGATCCACTGACGCCGCCCTTCTTCGGGAATGGACAGGCCGCGGTTGTCGAAGACGACGAAGTCGTTCCCCGCGCCGCTCATTTTGTAGAAGGTCAAGTTCATTGCGGCTCCAGCCTCAATTGAGACCTATAGATCCTATACGTCCTATAGGTCCTCTTGCACAATTTCCCACCGCAATTGAACCCAACACTCCCCTGCCGCGTCCAGCAAAACATGCGTTCCAGCATGGAGTTCCGCCTTCAGGCGGAAGAGTTTGTAGCGACGGCTTTGGCCGTCGAGGAGAAACCGCACGAAACTCCGGAAGGCGCCACTACGAGCTAGACCGCCTGTAAACCCCAAAACGTTGTGGCGCGTCTCAAATGCATGGTGCGATACTGACGCGTCTCGTCGTTCCACCAGCGAGAGCCACGTCCCATCATCCCTGGTCCATCCTAGGGAAACGTCTATGTCCGAGTCCAGCTCGTCCCGCGCCCTTCTGCTCGAAGGCGTGACCAAACGCTTCGGCGACTTCACCGCCGTCGACGCGCTCTCGTTTCACGTCCCGCGCGGCTGCGTCTTCGGCTTTATCGGCCCCAACGGCGCCGGCAAGACCACCACCATCCGCATGATTCTCGACATCCTGCGGCCCGACGAAGGGCGCATCGAAGCCCTCGGCCAGGCCATGTCCGAGGAGCTCAAGAACCGCCTCGGCTACCTGCCGGAGGAGCACGGCCTCTACAAGAAGATGCGTGTGCGCGACACCCTGCGCTACTTCGCCGGCCTCAAGGGCGCCGACCCGCGGGCCGTCGGGCGCGACATCCCGACGTGGCTGGAACGCTTCGGCCTGGCCGAGTGGGCCGACCGGCGGATCGAGGAACTGTCCAAGGGCATGCAACAGAAGACGCAGTTCCTGGTCAGCGTGTTGCACCGGCCCGAACTCCTCGTGCTCGACGAGCCGTTCGCCGGCCTCGATCCGGTCAACTTGGCCGCCCTGCGCGACGCCATCGTCGACCTCAAGCGCGAGGGGCGCACGGTCCTCTTCTCCACCCATGTGATGGAAGTGGCCGAGAAGATCTGCGACGACGTCCTGATGATTCACCGCGGACGCAAGGTCCTCGACGGCCCAATGGACACGATTCTTGGAGGGCAGGTCGAACACGTGGCCGTGGTGGCCTACGAGGGCGACGGCGCGTTCATCCGCACGCTGCCCGGCGTCGCCGCCGTCAACGATTACGGCAACTACGTCGAGGTGCGCTTGCTCGACGGCGCCGATTCGCAGGACTTGCTGCGCGCGCTTGTCGACCGTGTGCGAATTCTGCGCTTTGAAATGCGCCGCACGACGCTGACCGAAGTCTTCCTGCGCCTGGCGGGAGGCGACAGCCAGGCGGAAAGTACGGAGTCCCGCCTTTAGGCGGAAGGCATCGAACGGGGACCCAAATCGCGAACGTCGGTTCCGCCTAAAGGCGGGACTCCATACTCAGACAGGATAGCGGGCCATGAAATCCAAAACGCTCCTAGTGGCGCAGCGCGAGTACATCGAGACCGTCAAGACGAAGACGTTCCTCATCGGCCTGGCCTTGATGCCCGTGTTCATCGGCGTGTCGATGTTTCTTCCCGCCTTGTTCATCCAGCGCTCCGGGCCGTCGGAGGTCCGCATCGACGTCCTCGACCGTTCGGGCCAGGTCTACGCATCGCTGGAGAAACAGGCCGCCGATTACAGCGCCCGCCCTAACGTCCGGCCCCGCATCGCGCTTCGGCAAGTCGAACCGGGCTCGAACGCGACGGAGGACATCCAGCGCGATCTGGAGCGTCGGGTCCGCGCCCATGAGATCTTCGGGTGCCTGATCGTTCCCGAAGGCGTCGTCGAAGGACAGGGGACAACCACCTACGCATCGAGCAACCTCGCCCTGAACGAGGCGCAGGCCAACCTCGAACGCTGGCTCAACAACGCCGTCGCCGACGTCCGCATGCGCGAAAAGGGACTCGATCCCCAACTCGTCGCCTCCGTCCGCCGCCCCGTTGCCTTCGAAACGGAGGCCCTGGGCAAAGAGGGGCAGAAGGAGAAACGCCAGGGCGAAGAGGCGGTTCTCGCCCCCATGTTCACCTCGATGGCCTTCGTCATGCTCCTTTTCCTCGGCATCATGCTCGTCGGCCAGATGTGCTTGAACAGCGTCATCGAGGAGAAGAGCAACCGCATCGTCGAGGTCGTGCTGGCCTCCACTTCGCCGGGGCAGTTCATGACCGGCAAGATCCTGGGCGCGGGCCTCATGGGACTGACGTTGTTGGCCGCGTGGGCCGGCGGCGCCTATGCCGTAGCCGTCTGGAAGGGCTACGCGCGCATGGTCTCCCTCGGCAATCTCGGCTATCTCGTCCTGTATTTCATCCTCGGGTTCATGCTCTTTTCCTCGACCTTCTGCGCCATCGGCTCCGTCTGCAATTCCGTCAAAGAGGCGCAGAACCTGATGGGGCCGCTTTCGCTCATCTTGGTCGTCCCCCTGATGATGATCGGCCCCATCGCCCGCGATCCCTCGGGAACGCTGGCCGTGACGATGAGCTACATTCCGTTCTGGACCCCGTTCGTGATGATGAGCCGCCTGGCCGCCTCGCCGCGTCCGGGGATCCCCGAAATCGTCCTGTCCACCGCCGTTCTAGCCGCCGGCACGGCGTTCGTCTTTTGGGCCGCCGGACGCATCTTCCGCGTCGGCGTCCTCCTCTACGGCAAACCCCCGCGCCTCGGCGAGATCCTCCGCTGGATTCGGCGGAGCTAACCGGCCGAGGGATCATGACCCGCCGCAAGCGCCTCTTCGATCCAGGCGCGGTAGTTGGCGATCAACCGCGGCGACATGCGGCTGATCGGCCCGGCGGCGGAGGCCAGCACAAGGCGCCGCCGGCCGGTGGCGAGGATCTCGCGCACGCGGGCGCGAATCTCCGCCGGCGTCGAGCGCTCCAGTTCGCCGAACTGCAGGTTGCCGCACAAGGTCAGGCGATCGCCGACGATCTCCCGCGCCCGCCCGATGGTCGCGTCGCCGCCGCCGAACGGCGGTTCCACCGGGTCGGTCGAATCGTAGCCGCAGCGGACCATCTCCGCGAGCGCCCGGGAGACGCGTCCGTGGCAGTGGCAGTTGACCGGGACGCCGCGCTCGTGAAGGAAGGCCACGAGGCGCGATTCATAGGGCGTGACGAACTCGGCGAAGGCGTCGGGGCTCATCATCGGCGGCGTGCATTGCTCCGAGCCGCCGATGTTGGTCGTTGTGTCCAGCGGCCGGGCGAACACGGCGCGCAGGCAAGCCAGAATCCGCTGGGTGATCTCTTCGAGCAGTTCGTGAACAAGGGCGCGCTCCGTGAGCGACCACAGGAGCGCGGTCTCGAACGGCATCGGCGCGGCGAACACGACCCACGGCGAGGAAAGCCCCAGGCATATCACCCCGCGCTCGCCCAGGCGCTCGCGGGCGCGGTCGAAGCCGTCATAGCTGACCGGCGCCACTTCGAACGGGACGCTGCGAAGTTTTTCCCAATCCTCCATGGTTTCGACGGGGCGCCGGATGTGCCAGCCGGTGACGACGCCGCGGCGTTGCTCGCTGACGCTGATCAGATTCCCCTTGGGCGTCTCGATCGTGACGCGCGTGCGCCGCGTGTCGCGGTCCACCGTTTCGGTCTCGGTCTTCATGAACCGCGGCGGGATGTTGAGCATGCGGTTGAAGTGTCCGCCCGGCGACCAGCCCAGGCGCATGTCGCAATGCTCGCGGGCGAATTCCCACAACTCCCGGTAGTCGGGTTCCGCCTGCCACCCGTGCGCGAAGTTGTCTTTGCCGGCGGGGGGCGTGCAGAAGTCAAACCCTTCGCGCAGCCAGATCGGGACGCGGTCGATCGGTTCGCCGAGGATGGCCGCGCGCATGCGTTGCTTGCCTGTCATCGCCATGTATGCGTTCTCCCTCCGGATCGGTTTTGGCTGCAACTATATATGGCGACACAAATAACGCAGCAACCGCCTCCCCTGTCGCAGGCTTGCTGCCTTATTTATGTCGCCATGCATAGCGTCCAGCCAGCCTTCATCCTTCCGCCAAAGAAAAACGGCGCCACAAGCCCTTCTGCCAAACGCCCTCTGGACAGTCAATGCCGAGTGGGCGGCGCCGGATTCCCCGCAACGCGAAACCTTGTTCTTGTTCTCCGCCTCGCGCTTGGGCCATAGTGAAAAAGCGTTTCGGACGGGATGGCCGCCGAGGAGCGCGGCGAAGATCTCCGTTCGTGGCAAACCGATTATGAGCCGAATCCTTCTCCTCGGCGCGGGGCCGCTGGCCGCCGATCCGCGCGTGTCGGCGGGGCCGGCCTTTCGCGCGACACAGTTCATCCTGCCGTTGCGCGGGGCCGGCCATGAGATCGTGTTCGCCTCGCTTGCCGGGCCGGACGCCGACAATGCGGCCGAGAAGCCGATCGCCGGCGGCGGGACGATGATCGAGTTCTCGCCCGAGGCGATGTTCCACGGCGCGGCGTTGCGGCGTCTGGGCGAACGCCTCCGGCCCCAGGCCATCGTCGGCTGCGGAACGATCCTCGCGGACTACGCGGCGGCGCGCCTGTCCGATCTGGCCCCGACGTGGATCGATCTCTATGGCGACCCCATCGCTGAAATCCAGGCCAAGGCCGAGGCGTATCCTGAACTCGACCTGCGCAGCGACCTGCGTCACGTCGCGAGTCTGTATCAGGCCTGCCTGCGCCGCGCCGACCGCATCTCCGCCGTCTCGCGCGCGCAATCGCACGCCGTTGTCGGTTGCCTGGGATTGGTGGGACGATTGAACGCTTCGACGGCGGGGCAGTCGCTCGTGCACACGATTCCGTGCGGCGTCCTGCCGCGGTTCGGCGCCGTGGCGGCGACGCGCCGGTTTCGCGGCGTGAAATGCGCGCAGGACGATTTCCTCGTCGCCTGGGGCGGCTCGTACAACACCTGGATGGATTCCGATCTCCTCTTCGACGGCGTGACCCGCGCCATGGAGCGCCTGCCGCAACTGCGCTTCGTTTCCACGGGAGGGGGATCGGCGGGGTATAACGAGAAGGTTTACGAACGCTTCGCCGAGCGGGTCCGCTCCAGTCCGCACGCCGGCCGCTTCCACCTGTTCGGTTGGATCGGACGCGACGAGGCGGAGGCGATTCATCGCGAGTGCGACGTCGGGCTGAACATCGATCGCTGGTGCTACGAAGGCGTCCTTGGCGCGCGCAATCGCATCATCAACTTCCTCGATCTGGGCGTGCCGGTGGCCACGACCATCCTGAGCGAAGTGAGCCGCGACCTGGAGGCCGCGGGCGGGGTGATCCCCCTGCCGCTCGGCGACGCGAACGCCTTGGCGTCGACGCTGGTCGATCTCTGTTCGCATCCGGAGCGCCTGCGGCAAACCGCGGCGCGAGGCCAGGCTTTTGTCCGCGAGCGCTATGAGTTTCGCCGGACCGTTGAGCCATTGTTGGAGTGGGCCGCGGCGCCGCGGCGCGCAGGCGACTATCGCGCCGAGGGCAAGCGCGACACCCCCGTGGCCGACCGGATGGATTTCGACGCCGCGGAAGCGTTTTCTTCCCGGCCGTCATGGGCCCGTCGTTTCCTGCGCCGGCTGAAGGGGCGGCTCAGCCGATGATCCTGGCGCGCGAAACCGAGTATTGGCCCGATCCGGCGCCGCTCGCGCGCGCGGCGGGACGCGAACGCCGGCCGGCGCTCTTTCATAGCGGCCTGGCCGGCGGCCCCTGGGCGCGCTGGACCGTCTTCGCCCTCGATCCCTGCGCGATCCTGCGCATCGAGCGGCCAACCCCGGGCGCGTTCGACGACCTGCGTCGGTTCCTTGCTTGCCGAACCATTCAGACGGGCTCGGACGATTCGCCCGAGGCCCGCGCGCTGCCGTTCGTCGCCGGAGCGGCGGGCTTCATCGGCTACGATCTCGGCGCGGTCCTCGAGCCGCGCCTGCCCGCGCCTCGCTCCGACCGCCTTCGCGTGCCGCGGGCGTGGCTGGGCTTTTATCCCGCGGCCTACGTCGCCGACCACGAAACGCGG
>JAPLSS010000962.1 GCA_026398515.1 Candidatus Sumerlaeota bacterium
ACGGTGACGGCATAGCCCTCGCTCGACGTGTAATCGCCGGGCGCCACTTGGAAGAGCTTGTAGCGCGGATTGAGCGCCAGCAGCTTGCTGAGGAAGGGATTGCTGCTGGAGACCAGCAGGATCTTCAACTCCTCGCCGCCCGACAGCACGCCGTAGACGACGTTGTCGGCCTCGAACGCGTCGTTCGACTTCAGGCGCAATTCGAGGCGCCCGGCCTTGCCGCGCAGCCCCGAGAAGATGACCGAGGCGCTCTGCCCCGCGGCGGCCGCGATCTCCTTGGCGTCGAGCAATTGTCCGTCCAGCCGGCATTCCAGCAGGGAGGACAACGCCTGCTGGCCGAAGTTCTGGACCGTGGCGAACAGTTGCGTGTCCGGTTCGCGGTCGAACGTCTGGCGCAAGTCCAGCCCGACGATGCCGGCGTTCTCGCCCGTCTCGCCGATGGAGATGAACTTCACGGGCGGCATCGCGTCGGGCGAGCGGTCGAGATCGGCGATGGCCCCGTCGCTCAGCAGGACGATCTGGACGCTGCGCGCGGTCTTCTCGGCCATCGAGCGCGCCAGGGCGAAGGCGTTGTAGGATAAGGTGGCCGCGTCGCGCGCCTCGAGCCGGCGGGCGGCGGCGCGCAGCAGCTCGCGGTCGCGGGTGAAGGTCTGCGCCACGTGCGGCTCGCGGTCGAAGCCGACGACCATCATTTCATCGCCGCGCGCCATGTTGTTGACGAGAGTTTCCAAAGTCGCGCGGGCCTGCTCGATCCGGACGCCCTCGACCTCTCGCGTCTTCATCGACGCCGACGTGTCGACAAGAACCACATAGCTGATCCCGCCTCGGCCCGCCAGTTTCATGATCGGGTGGGCCAGCGCGGCCACGGCCAGCGCGGCGGCCAGCAGTTGCAGCCAAAGCAGCAGATTGTTCTTCAGCTTCTGAAAGGGCGTGTTGGCTTGCAGATCCTCCAGCGACTTGCGCCACAGCAGGATGCTGGAGATCACCATCTTCTGGCGCCGCAATTTCAACAGATACATCAGCACGATGAGCGGCAGCGCCGCCGCAAACGCGAAACCGAGGGGGAAGAGAAACTTCATTTCACCAACCCCCGGGCGCGCAGCACGCTTAGAATCAACCGCTCGAAATCAGTCGACGTCGGCGTGAAAAGATAGTTCATGGCGTAGCGCGCGGCGTAACGTTTCACTTGCGTGCAGTACGCGTTGACGGTGCGTTTGTAAGTGGAAAGCAACTGGGGGCTGGCGGTGACTTCCGTGCGGTCCTCTGTCTCGCAGTCGATGAGGTCGAGATGGCCGCGGATGTCGGGCTCGATCTCTTCGTCCGCCAACACATGCAACAGATACACATCGTTGCCGCCGTGCAGGAGATACTTGAGCGCCTCGTCGTAGCCCGCGGGGTCCAGGAGGTCGGAGATAAGAACAACAATCCCGCGGCGGCGGTATTTCAACGCGAAACTATGGCAGAACTGGCGCAACGAGGTCTGGCCGTTCGGCGCCAGATTGTTCAGGAACTCCAGCATGCGCCAGACGTTATGCCGCCCGCTGGAGGGATTGAACACCTGGGTGGCGGCGGCGGAGAACCCGATGACGCCGACGCGGTCCATGTTCGTCAGACCGATATAAGCGAGCGCGGCGGCGACTTTCTTGCCGTATTGCAGCTTATTGATGGCGCCCCAGTCCATCGACTGGCTGACATCGAGGAGGATATAAAAGAAGAGGTCCTGCTCTTCCAGGAACAGCTTAAGAAACAAGCGCTCCAGCCGCGCGTAGATATTCCAGTCGATGTGCCGCAAATCGTCGCCGCGGGCGTAGTCCCGGTAGTCGGCGAATTCGATGGACACGCCTTTGCGGTGGCTTCGGCGCTCGCCGCGCAGCCCTCCGCGGAAGATGCGCCGGGTGTGCAACTGCAAGCGTTCCAGCCGGCGCAAGAAGTCGGGGTCCATCAGTTCGTTCGAGGCCCGAGTGTCAGACATAAAAGGCAGTTCTCGTTCCTGATTGCTCGTTCTTGAGGGGGTAGGGACCCAACCTGTCAACTCTTCGACGCCACGGCCGCCTTGCCCGCCCCCTCGGCCTGCTGGGCCTCCTTGAGCCGTGGGATGCATTCGATCAGTTTCTCGAGCTTGACCCCGGTCAGGGCCTCGACGACGGCGGGGACTTGGGCGACGATGTCTGTTACGTCGCGGGTGAGTTTCGAGGCCCCGGCGCCGGCGCCGCCGGCGCTGATGATCACGATCTTGTCGGTCTTCGACAGCGGCTCGCTGATGGCCTTGGCGATCTGCGGCAGCGCCTCGACGAGCATCTGGGTGACGGCGGCCTGGTTGTAGTGCGCCCACGACTCGGCCTTCTTCATCATCGCGTTGGCCTCGGAGTAGCCCTGCGCCTGGATAACGTCGGCGGTGGCCAGGCCGCGCGCCTTCGAGGCGTCGGCCTCGGCCTGGCCGGTCCGGGCGACGACCTCGGCCCCGGCGAAGCCCTGCGCCTTCTGGGCCTCGGCGCGGCCCTCGGCCTCCAACTGCAGTTTCTCCTTTTCGGCCTGGGCCAGGGTCTGGATCTTATAGTATTCCGCCTCGGCCGGCTTCTTCACCGTGGCGTCCAGTTCCTTCTCGCGGCGCCGGATTTCGCGCTCCTGCAGTTCAATGTTCTTCTCGCGTTCGATGATCTGGATCTGCACTTCTTCGGACTTGACGGACTGGCTTGTTTTGTTCTTCTGGAGTTCGTAGGCGAGGTCGGCTTCGGCCTTCTTCAGGTTCACCGAGGCGGTGTATTCCTGGACCTTCATCTGGTAGTCGCGTTCGGACTCGGCGACCTTGGTCTGCGCGACGAACTTGGCCTGCTGGCCGAGCTGGTTGGCCTCGGCGCTCTTGATGGTGGCGTCGCGGTCGGCCTCGGCCTGGCCGATGATGGCGTCGCGCTTGACCTGGGCGATGCGCGGCTTGCCCAACGCGTCGAGGTAGCCGGCGTTGTCGCGGATGTCGCGAATGGTGAACGAGACGATTTGCAGGCCCATGTTGCCCATGTCGATGGTCGCGACCTCCTGCACCTTCTGGGCGAAGGCGTCGCGGTTCTTGTAGACCTCTTCGACGGTCAACGTGCCGAGAATGGCGCGCAAGTGGCCTTCGAGCGTCATCAGCGCGATGTTCATCACGTCGGCCGTGTGCTTGGAGAGCATCTGCTGGGCGGCGGTGGCGATGGAGGACTCGTCGCCGCGCACTTTGATCTGCGCCACTCCATCCACCATGATCGGCACGCCTTGCAGGGTGTAGACCTCGGGCGTCTTCACATCGAGGGTCATCAGTTCCAGCGACAGAATGTCCAGCCGTTCGAAGACGGGCCAGACGAACGTGCCGCCGCCGTGCACGACGCGGAACCCCTGCTGGCCGATCGAACCGTCGGGCAGGCGCACGCCGTGCTTCCAACCGGAGATGATCATCACCTCGTTCGGGCCGACCTTCCGGTAGCGCCCGGCGTAGACCATCATGGACGTCACGACGATGATGACCAACGCGACGGCGATGAGGACGAGCACGCCCGGCGCGGAGGGGCCCGCAGGCGCCCCCAGGGAAGCGTTCAACAACTGAAGTGCAGAACTCATGGCTGTCGCTCCTTTTCAAAGTGTTCAAGAGTATGGAGTCCCGCCTTCAGGCGGAACGCGGATGGACTGACCAGGTACACGCTCCCGACGATCTTCTGGATCGTCACGATCGAGTTCTTGGGAATGGGCTGGCCGCTCGAGGAGCGGGCCGGAGCGTTCATCCGGCCTCCGCTGGCCACATAGGCGATTTCTCCCATGCCGTCCCCCGGGATCGGAGTGACCACCTCGGCCTCGCGCCCGATCAGGCTCGCCAGGTTCATCTCCACTCCGCCCTGCGCGCGGGCAAAGACGTAATCAAACAGGAAATAGACCGCGGCCCCCACCACAATCGCCGTAATCAGCGACGGCAGGATGCTGATTAAACCGTTCATGGGCGTGGCGCGCAGGAAGAACATCCCGCTGCCGCCGAAGACCACCAGAAACGCGGAGATGACGACCGGGCTCAACGGCGAGAAGTGAACCGAGCCGCTGAAGTCTCCCGCGTGCAGGTCGCCGCCGAGGTCGCCCCCCGGGTGGATGTCGTGGCCGCCCGAGATGTCATGCCCGCTTCCGAGCACGCCCGCCATAAACCCGACCACCAGCGCGTAAATCAGCCCCACCGCGAAGCAGATGAGATAGAAGGCGTCGAACGACCACATGATCGCTCACCTACCTTGATTCAGACTGGGAAAGACAAGGCCCTTGTTTCCCGACGATGGCCGACTGAACCGTCAAAAGATGATTCAAGAGGAACGGGGGGAAAAATGCAAGGATGTTCGCAGGATGAGAAAAGTGCGAAGGGTGGGAAGGGTCTCACAAATCCGGCGAGTCCGACAAGGCCCACGGGGTCTACAGCGTCCACAACGTCCACAAAGCCCGCAAGGCCCGCCAAATCCCCAAGGTCCACGCCCGTCCTTTCCCCGTTGACGCGCGGCGGCCTTTCGCGGCACTATAAGGCGCATGAGGACAAGGCCTCGGACGCCCGCGAGCGGGGTTTCCCCCGGGAAACGCTTGACACGGCGGCGCGCCGGCGGCTAAAGGCTTGCGTTTTCGCTCCGCGCCGAGCGCCATCGGTTCGCGGAGCCACGAACTGGCGGCGGAAAGAGCGGAACCGTTGGGCGAATTGCGCATCGAGGGATTGGTCAAGGTCTACGGGCGGCGCCGCGTCGTCAACAACGTCAGCCTGTCGCTGCGCGAGCGCGAGATTGTCGGGCTCCTCGGGCCGAACGGAGCGGGCAAGACCACCACGTTCAACATGGTCTGCGGCATCGTGCGGCCGAACGCGGGGCGCATCGTCCTGGACGAGGCCGAAATCACCCGCGTCCCCATGTACCGGCGGGCGCGCCTGGGAATCGGCTATCTCGCCCAGCAAACCTCCATCTTTCGCAAGCTCACCGTCGAACAGAACATCATGGCGATCCTGGAAACCCTGCCGCTCACCCGCGTCCAGCGGCTGGAGCGCCTGGAATTCGCCCTGCACGAGCTGGGCATCGAGGGGTTGCGCCGAAGCCACGCCTATACGCTGTCCGGCGGCGAGCGGCGGCGCACGGAGATCGCCCGCTCGTTGGTGACCCGGCCGCGGTTCATGCTGCTGGACGAGCCGTTTTCGGGCGTCGACCCCAAGGCCGTCGAGGAGCTTCAGAGCGTGATCGGGCAGCTGCGCCAGTCGGGCCTGGGCATCCTGATCACCGACCATTCCGTGCGCGAAACGCTGTCGGTGACCGACCGTTCGTACGTGATCAACGAAGGCGAAGTGCTCACCTCGGGCGCCGCCGCCGATCTGGTCAACGACCCGATCGTGCGCAAGGTGTACCTGGGCGAGAAGTTCTACATCCAGATCGCCGGCCAACCGCCGGATGAGGCGCGCGACGCCGAAGCGGCGTGCGAAGCCGACCTGGCCCGGAAAGGATAACGCCCTATGCCCCATTCCCTCACCGCCCGCAACTACGACCTGACGCCCCAAGTCCGCGACTACGTGGAGAAAAAGGTCGACCGCCTGCGCAAGGTCTACGTCAACATCCAGAAGATCGAAGTCATCCTGACCGGCCAGAAACACCACGGCGAGGCCGATCTGATCGTCGAGGCGCGGCACGGCACGCTGAAGTGCGCGACCAAGAACGAGAACCCGGTGGCCGCCTTCGACGTCGCCATGGACAAGATGGAGCGCCAGTTGGAGCGCCACAAATCGCGCCTGCGGGGCAACAAGAAACACCCGCGCGACGCCGCCCGCGCGGCCCGCGGACGGGCCGGCGCGATCGACGAGGGCGTCCCCGAAGAGGCGATGGCCGCGATCGCCGACGTCGAGGCGCTTCTGCCGCACCCGCGTCCGATCCGCATGCGGCGCATGTCGCTGCAAGAGGCGCTGGACGCCTTCGAACGCGCCGCGTACGAGGTCCTGGTCTATCTGGACGAGGAGACCGAGCGTCCGCGCATTCTCTTCCGCGACGAAGCAGGCGAGAACACGCTGCTGGAAGTCGTGGGAGAAGGCTGAGGCGCGAAGCGGAATCGACGGAAGGATGGCGCTCGCTCTCCCGGCGCCGTCCGGGCAGGGGAAATGCGCCGCGAGCGCAGCTTGCGTCCCTCGACCATTGCATCGCCCCTCTCGACCTATTGTCCCGACGACTTGCCCCCTTCCGAGCTTAGCGTCTGGCTGAGGCGGGCGATCTTCAGATTGTGCTCCGCGTAGCGGTTCTGGGGGTTGATTTGCAGCGCGCGCTCGTAGGCCTGAATGGCGCGGTCCACCAAGCCTTCTTGAAACAGCTTCAAACCGAGATTGTAAAACACGCGATCGTTGTTGGGGCGTTGGCGCGCCAGATCGAGCAGTTCCTGGAGCGAAAAGTCCTTGGCCGTGCGGCGCCCTCGCGGGGCGGGGGCCGGCGCGCCGTCGGGCGTCTTGCGCCATTCCCGCAACGAACTGTAAGCCTTGTGGACGCGCTCAAACTCGCGGCGGGCGGCCTCCTGCTGTTCGGCGTCCAGATGCCGCGCCCGATCCGGATGGTATTGCATGACCATGCGGCGATAGGCCTTGGCGATCTCCTCCTCCGGGGCGCCGGGTTCCACGCCCAGGATGCGGCAGCCTTCTTCGACGCTGAGCGGCCCCTCGTCCAACGCCGCCGCGGCGCGGCCTTTCCGCCGCGAAGGCCCGGCGCCGAGAATCCGCTCGCGCGCCTCGTCGTCCATCTGACAGTCGCTCAGATCGGCGCCTTCGAAGTCCGCCTGGTCCAGGACCGCCCGGCGCAGGTTCGCCTCGCGCAGGAGGGCGGCGCGCAGGTCGGCGTTCGCCAGGTCCGCGTGGGCCAGACGCGCCCCCGTCAGGTCGGCGCCGCGCAAGCGGCAGCCGCGCATCGCCGCGCGGACAAACACCGCGCCGGCGGCGTGGGCTTGGTCGAGAATCGCGCCGGAGAGGTCGGCGGAGCGAAAGTCCGCGCCGCGCAGATTGGCGCCCCGCAGGTCGGCGTACGTCAGCAGCGCCCCGCCCGCGTCGGCCCCCGCCAGCGTGGCGTTGTACATGCGCGCGCCGGAGAGGTTGACGCCCGACAGATCGTATTGGGCCAGGTTGCGGCTTTCCAGGTCCGCCTGGTTGAGGTCGATTTGCTCGCGCTGCTTGCGGCGGAAATCGCGCCATTGCCAGGCCCCGTCCTCCGCCTCGAGCGTTTTGATCAGGTAGTTGAGCACGAAGATGTCGGCCATGTTCCAACCGCTTGAAGCCCGTGTTCCCTCGCGACGCCAGAAGGCGGCGCGGCCACAACCAAATCATAATCGCCGGCCACGCGCCGCTCAAGGCGGGAGTTCATACTCCACGAGTGTTCCGTGCGGCCTGACAGCGCGCGGCGATTTGGTCGGCGCCGTCAGGGGTCAGCGGGAAGCGCGTCTGCTCGCCGCTGGTCATGTCGCGCAGCGACACTTCGCCGGCGGCCAGTTCCTCTTCGCCCAGCATCAGCAGGAACGGAATGCCCATCGCGTTGGCGCGCTTGAGGCTTTTCCGCAATCGCCCGCCGCTCAGGTCGATGTCCGTGCGAACGCCCAGGCGGCGCAACCAGCCGGCCAGCTTCAAGGCCTCGTCCCGCGCGCCCATGGGGACGATCAGCGCCTCGGTGACCGTCAGCGCGCCCGCCGCCGCGCCGCGCAGTTTGTCCAGCGCCACCGTCAGCGGCTCGATGCCGAAGCTGACGCCGACGCACGGATAGTCGCCTTGGCGCTCCGGCTCGCCGGGATGCAAGAACTCGCCGACGATGCGGTCGTAGCGCCCGCCGCTGCCGATCGAGGAGTCGATCAGCGTCCGGTCGCGGCAAAAGAATTCGAAGATCGTCCCGGTGTAGATGCCCAACCCGCGGGCCAGGCGCGGAACGAGGCGGATCGGCGCCGACAGCCCGAATCCTTTGGCCGCCTCCAGAATCGCGCGCTGTTCCGCCAAGCCCGTCCGAAACAGCGCATTCCCCCTCAAATCGGTGTCTTCGAGTTCCTTCAACCCCTCTTCGCCTCGCGCGCCGGTGGCAAGGTGGGCGAAGATCCGCTCGATGGCCGAGTCGCTCAGCCCCAGGTCCGCCAGTTCCTTTCGGACTCCTTCGACGCCGATCTTGTCCCACTTGTCCACGGCCGTGGTCGCCGCGTCGCGCTTGGCCCCATCCAGGCCGGCCTCTTCCAGAATGCCCCACAGGATCTTGCGGTTGTTCAACTCGATCTCGGTTTCCAGCCCCAGCCGCTGAAACACCAGGTCCGCCATCGCCAAGCATTCGGCGTCGGCGGCGGGGTCGGCCGAGCCGACGATGTCGGCGTCGCACTGGGTGAACTCGCGCAGGCGCCCCTCGCGAATCGGCCCATCGCGGAAGACCTTGCCGATCTCATAGCGCTTGAACGGCAGGGAAAACTGCCCGCGCAACGCCATGCCGACGAAGCGGCAGAAGGGCACGGTTAAATCATAACGCAGTCCCAATTCGCGCCGCCCGCGGTCGGTGACGTGGAAGATTTCCTCGAGGATCGGGTCGTCGACGCCGTACTTCAGCGCCAGTTGGTCGAAGTGCGCCAGGATGGGCGTCTCCAGCGGGTCGAACCCGAAGGTCTCAAACACCTCGCGAATGGTGGCGATGACCGCCTGCCGGCGAATCTGGCGCTGCGGCGGCTGGTCGGTCGTGCCTTTCAGGAGGCGAAGCTCGGGCAACGAAGCGGGGTCGGAAGTCATGGGAGAATGGGCTTTCCTTTGGTTGGCGCCGGGGAGTCCGTCGAACGGACGCTCCGCGACAGCTCTTTCAGTACACCATGCATTCGGGAAATTCAAGCGGGTCCGCCCTGCCCCGGGCATTCGACGTTCGACATTTGCGGCCCCATGGATTAGTGTGACTCGCCGATGGCGGCAAAGGTGGGAGAAGAGAGTTTCCATCTCATGGCGAAATCGACCCGTTCCATCGCCGAGGATTTTGTGGCCGGCGACGAAGCGCTGGCCGCGCGCTTCGCGTTCTCGTGGCGCGACTGGGCCGGCGCCGCGGCCTTGCGCCGCGAACGCCCCGCTCGGCCATGGTCGGACGACGACTGGGAGGAGCTGCGCCGGTTCAACCGCGACGCGGGCGCGCCGCCGGAAACCCTCGCGCAAATCGAGCGGTTGGCCGACCCGGCCGCGCGCGTCGTCGCCACGGGCCAGCAGGCCGGCTTGGCGCTCGGCCCGCTGTACACGCTCTACAAGGCGCTGGGAGCCATCGCCCGCGCCCGGCGCATCGAAAAGGAATTCGGCGTTCCCACCGTCCCCTGTTTCTGGGTCGCCTCCGAAGACCACGATTTCGAGGAGGCGCGCACGGTTGTTTGGCTGTCCCAGCATGGCGACATGGAATCGTTCTCGTACGAGCCGCGCGCGGCGGTCGATGGCCTGTCGGTCGGCCAGATTCCCGTGGAGGACGGCCTGAACGCGCTGGTTCAGAGGCTGGAGCAAACCACGGCGCCGACGGAGTTCCGCGCCTGGCTCCTGGACTGGCTCGCCACGGCCATCGCGCGGAGCGCGACGCTGGAATGGCTGTTCACCCGGTTGCTGCTGAGCCTTCTCGGGCGGTTCGGGCTGGTGGCGCTGGTTCCGCGGCTTCTGGGGCTGCGCCGGCGCGCCGCGGAGTTGTTTGAGAAGGAATTGGAGCGCCCGGGCTGGTCGTCGCGCGCGATCATCGCCGCCGGCGAGGCCCTGGCGCGGATGGGCTACCCCCCGGCGCTGCATCGCGACCCCGAAGACCTGAACTTCTTCTTCTATGAAAACGGCCGCCGCTGCAAGCTGGTCTGGGAAGGCGATTTGATCGCCCTGCGGTTGTCGGGCGAAACCGTGCGGCTGGCCAAGCCCGGCGAACTGCGCGAGGCGGTTCAGGCCGACCCGCGGCGCTTGAGCTGCAACGTCGCGGCCCGTCCGATGTGCCAGGACTCGGCGCTTTCGACGCTGGGGTATCTGGGCGGCCCGGGGGAACTGGCCTACTTCGCGCAGTTGCGCGAGGTGTACGAAGGATGGAGCGTTCCAATGCCGGTCATTGCCCCACGCCCCAGCGTCGTGCTCGTCGACGCGCGCGCGCGCCGCACGATGGAGAAGGACGGGCTGACGCTCGAAGCGCTCCTGAAGGAAAAACCCGACGCATTATCGCGAAAGCTGGCGCTGGCGAACGGCGGCGGGGAGTTCCTCGAAGCGGCTTCCCGGGCCGAGACAGCGATCCGCCGCGCCATGGACCTCCTGCGCGACCAGGCCGCCCCGCTGGCGCCGGCGGTGGACAAAGCCATCGACCGCCTGGCCGATGCCAACGCCAAGGGCCTGCAAACGGTCCGGGAGCGCATGGAGCGCGCTCTCCCCTGCTCTCCAACTACGGCCCGGCGGCCATCGAGCGTCTGGCCGCGGAGATCGATCCGGACCGGGCCGACACGCAGATCATTCGGCTTTAGCCCCAACGCTGTTTAGCCCGGACCTCTCACCACACATTCGGTTTCTGGGGGCGCGGACGGCCGCGTCCGCGTCCTTGATTCAATTCCGATGTGGTTCTGCGGATGTGGCCGTCCGCGCCCCCAGGAACCGCCGCCTGGTGAGAATCGCAGGTTAGCCCGCATTGTTCGCCGCTCCTGGCTCGCGGCTCTGCCCGGTCGTTCAATCGACAATCGACAATCGGCCATTGAGAATCGACAATCGCTCCATGGGCCAAACGTTCCGCCAGCTGCTGCGCAACCTCGTCGCCTCGTTCGCCGTCAAGGTCGTCGTCCGGCTCGTCAGTTTCGTCGTCAAGATCCTGTTGGTCAACTACCTGGGCCGGACGCAGAACGGGGTGTACGTGAAAATCATGGCCTATGTGTTTGCGCTGTTGGCGTTCATCGACCTGGGATGGTCGTCGGTCGTGATCCGCGAGATCGGGCGGCGGCCTTCGGAGGCGGCGCGCCACCTGGCCAATTATTTCGCGTTGGAAACGTTCTCGTCGCTCCTGTTCGCCGCGCTGCTGACGGGGTTGTTCTGGGCCGGCGGCTTTCCCCCGGAGCAACGGCTGCTGGCGGCGGTGGCGGCGGCGGGGCTGATCTTCGCGGGATTGGCCCGGGCGCCGGCGGACGCGCTGGTGGCGCGCCAGCGGGTCGATGCCGCGGCGATGGTGGAATTGGGCGCCAATCTGGCCTCCTCGCTGGCCATCTTCGTCGCCATCCGCCTGCGCGCGCCGCTGCCGGTCTTCTTCTGGATCTACGTGGGCTACGCGGCGGCGTTGTTCGCCGGCGCCTCGGCGACCGCGCGCCGAGTGATCGGCCCATTCGGCTGGCGGATCGAGCCGGCGCTGTGGAGGCAGCTGTTCCGCCAGGGGTTCCTGTGCCTGATCATCGCCGGGGCGTTCGCGCTGCAAATGTCGCTGGACGTGCTGACGCTGTCGCGCATGGTCCCGGACGAGCAGCTGGGGCTGTATGGCGCGGCGGCCAATCTGATCAACCCGCTCCTGTTGTTCATGGAATCGTCGATGTTGGCCGTCTATCCGGTCTTGGCCGCGAAACACGAGGCCGATCCGGCGGGGTTCCGGTTTCTGCTGGACAAGGCGCTGAAGGGCATGCTGGCGATCGGGCTGCCGATGGCGCTGGGGATCGCCCTCCTATCGCGCGACATCATCGGCGTCCTGCTGCCCCAGTTCGGGCCGTCGGCGGCGATCCTGGCGCTGCTGGTCTGGCGCCTGCCGCTGTTGTACGTGATCGCCCCCATCGCGCACGCCCTGCTGGCCGGCGGGCGATTCCGGCTGCTGGCCGCCGTGCAAGCGTCGGGGGCGGCGTTGAACGTGGCGCTCAACCTGGCGTTCATTCCCCGCTGGGGCATTCTGGGCGCGGCGGCGGGAAGCGTCCTGACGCAGGCGGCGCTGCTCGCCTATTGGATCGCGATCCGCGGGCGCATTGGACGGTTTCGCGTGGAGCCCCTCGACGCGGCGCGGCTGGGGCTGGCGCTGGCGGCGATGGCCCTCGTGGTCGGGTTGTGGGGTTGGCGAGCCGGAACGGCCGGGAGCGTCGTGGGACTGCTCGCGCGAATCGCCGTCGGCGCCGCGGTGTACGGGGCGACGCTTCTGGCCGCGGGGTTCGTGAGCCGAGACGAATGGCGGCGGCTGAAGCAGGAATGGGCGGGACGATAGGCGTTCAGCCATCCGTTGCGAACGTAGAGTATGGAGTCCCGCCTTCAGGCGGAATGTCTCTTTCTGAAATGGGGTTCGGAGTGACGCCTTTAGGCGTTATCTCAAGCGTATCTGGATTGGCTCACAAAACGCCTAAAGGCGTCACTCCGAGCTTCCTTTTCGGATTTTCCTGGGTGGCCCGAAGGGCCATGAGCGGCTGCTCCAAAAACCGGCGGTTGAGTGGCGTAGGCTTTCCAGCCTGCGCGTTATTTGGTCCGGATTCCAAGCTGCGCAGGCTGGAAAGCCTACGCCGCGAACAACGCCCGCGCCGCCGCGGCATCTCCCGGCGGCGCCTGGCGCCCCCCGGATCGCCGGGCCTTCGCGTTGACAACTCATGGCGGTTTATGAGAGAAGAACGCTGTTGTATCGGCTGTTTCCGGATCGTCATGAATTCCCCCCGCCGGCGGCAAGGAGGCGCGGGATGGCTCGAATCGCTCGCGAGGGGGTTCCCGGCCCGCCCCGCCATACCGTCCACGCGGGAGAAGAAGTTCCTGGGAGCGCCGACGTCCACGTCGGCTTTCATCATAAGAAATTCATTATTGAAGCCGACGAGGACGTCGGCGCTCCCAGGAGCCGCCTCTCCCCGACTCCGATCCAGCGAAGGGAGGCATTTCGATGAATGCCTCGCGCGGAAGAGAGCGGAAGCCTCTTTTGCTGTCCCTTCCGCTTCTCTGTCTTCTCCTCCCGTTTCCCGCGTCCGGCGCGACGACCCGATACGTCGACGTGGCAACGAGCGCCTCCGGCGACGGGCTGTCGTGGCAGACAGCGAAGAAGACAATCCAGGAAGCCGTGGACGCGGCCCCGCCGGGAGATGAGATCTGGGTGGCGGAGGGAGTCTATTCGGAGCAAGTGATCCTGAGGGCCGACCTGTCTTTATATGGCGGGTTCTCGAAGGCTGAGGCAGAGGTGGGCGAACGCGATCTTGTCCATCACACCAGCGCAATTGTCGGAGTGGGCGGGCGCGGCAATTTCCTACTGACGATTGTCGATGCGAGCGTGGTCTTTGATGGGTTCACATTGGAACGCGCATTCCTTGGACTCTACATCAGCCCCTCAGCGAAGCATTCTTCCATAAGGAACTGCCGGTTCATGCGCAATGAGCGGGGAGCTTATATCGAGGGTTCGTCTTGTGACATTGAAAATTGCACGTTCATAGAGAACAGCGGCTATGAAGGCTCTGGGTTGTGCGCTCACCAAATGGCTGGCCTCAATATCCGCAACTGCATCTTCGAAGACAATGTCTGCACTGGTACTAGGGGCACCGTCCTTTTGGATGGGTGTCCCGATGCCCTGGTTTCCGCGTCCACGATACGCGATAACGTGCTGCGGACGGTAGGATCTGGGGATTGTTATGGAGGAGGGATCTGTATATGGTACAGCGACGCTATTCTCGAGGGCTGTGTCATTAGCGGCAACATTGCCGAGTCAATATGGAATCCAGTTTTTCATGGATTTGGAGGAGGCATTTACTGCTACAGAGGTGAGTATCCTACTGGCGACGCCCTTGCGAACTGTCTAATTGTGAACAACCGTGCGGACAATGGCGGTGGACTCGGGTGCAGAGGGGGGTCGTACGAACAGCCCATTCCCATAATTACCAACTGCACTTTCGCCGGGAACATGGCCGCCCAGAGCGGGGGCGGGATCTACTGCGAAAACCGCATTTCCTATACCGGCTGGCCCCCACAGCCAATTCCCCACGCCTCCTATGCGAGCGCCACGAATTGTATCTTCCGCCAAAACCCTCCGAGCGGCGTTACTATGCTCGGTATTTCGTGGGTGAGGCTTATCAACAACTTGTTCTACGGGAATGGCTATGCCGTGCAGGCGGGGCTCGATAACTATGTCACCGCCGCGGAGGTGAACGCGTACTTGTGGGGCTGGGGCAACCTGGATGGCGATCCGGCGTTTGTCAATGCGGCGGCGGGGAATTATCACCTCTTGCCTAGTACCTTGACCATCTCTTTTTGATAGGTTAACCTTTGTCCATGAACGCTCCCGTTCCTGTTGTGAAGATTCCTGTCGATGGGGTGGCCGCTCATG
>JAPLSS010000527.1 GCA_026398515.1 Candidatus Sumerlaeota bacterium
CGCGACGCGCAGGCCGAGGCGTTGCATGGCCGCGGAGGTCGTCGGGCCGACCGCGGCGAAAGGCGTGCGCATCGAAAGCGCTTCGGCCTGCGCGCGCCCCAGGGCTTCCACAAGCGCCTCGACCGCGGAGGGGCTGGCGAACGCCGCTGCGTCGCACTCGCCCGCGCGCAGCAGATCGAAGACCGCCCCCTCGGCCTTCGGCCGCGCCGTGCGATACGCCGGTGGATCATCCACCTTCGCCCCCAACGCCTTCAACCCTTCCGCCAGAGTCGGCAGCGCGTCGGCGGCGCGCGGATAGAGAATGCGCGCACCCTTCAGGTCCGCCGTTTTGCTCCATTCGGCCAGCAGCCCCTTGGCGCCGGCTTCTTTGGCGACGAGCGCGGCGCAACCGCCCGCCTGCGCGAGCGCCGCCGCCGTCTTTGGCCCCACGCAGGCCATGCGGCACGTCAGCCAGTCCAGCCGCACGTGCGCGTCTCTCAGCGCCGCGGCGAAGGCGCTCACCGCCCGCGCGCTGCTGAACACGATCCAGTCATACGTGGCCACTTGCGTCACCGCGTTGCGCAGCGGGGCGGGGTCCAAGGGCTTCTCCTCGCGGATCAGCGGCGCCTCGGCCGCGCCGGAGATTTCCTCGATGATGTCGCGTCCGCCGGCCCGCGACAACGCTTCGGCCAGCGCGCGTCCGAGGAATTCCGGATCGTTCGCCTTTCCTTCCATCGCATCGCGATAGAAACGCTTGCCGTCCGGCGAGGCGACCATCCCCTCCAACGTCAGGCGTGATCCATGCGTTCGCCCGAGGGCCGCGATCGGCGCCCGGCATCCGCCGCCCAACGCCCGCAGGAAGGCGCGTTCGGCGCGACAGGCGGCCTCGGACGCGGCATCGTTCAACGGCGCGACGATCCCGGCCGCGCGCGCGTCGCCGGCCCGAATCTGCAGGCCCAGCGCCCCCTGGCCCGGCGCGGGAAGCATGTCGGCGAAATCCAACGTCTGCATCCACGTGGGTTTGAGCGACAACCGCTTGAGTCCCGCCGCCGCCAACACGACCGCGTCGATCTCGCCCCGCAACGCCTTCTCCAGACGCGTCGGCACGTTGCCGCGAATCTCGACGATCTCCAGTTCCGGATTCCGGCGCAGCAGTTGCGCGCGCCGCCGCAAGCTCGACGAGCCGATTCGCAGCCGTTCCGCGCGCCAATCGAGCGCCCGCGCCCCGGCCAGCGCGTCGGCCGGGTCCTCGCGCTCGGAGATCGCCCCCAGCCGCAGCCCTTCGGCCATCTCGGTGGGCAAGTCCTTCAGGCTGTGCACGGCCAGGTCGATTCGGCCGTCGAGCAGGGCGCGCTCGATCTCCTTGGTGAAAACGCCCTGGCCGCCGAGGCTGGCCAACGAAGCGGTCGCCATCTTGTCGCCGGTGGTTTGGATGAGAACGATTCGGCATTCCAGGCCGGGATGCAGCTCGCTCAGCCGGCGCGCGGCCCACTCGGCCTGCGCCATCGCCAATCGGCTTCCTCGGCTTCCGATGGTGAACACGTTCATAGGACCCGGCGCCTCCCGAAAACGACTCATTCAACCACCAACGACTCACCTGCCGCAAAGAACGCAAAGAACACATAGAAAAGAACCGCTGCTCCTCATGCGCCTTCTTTCTGTGGCTCTTGTGCCTTTTGTGGCTCTCCCGCTCGTTCCGCCGCGGGGTCCAGGTTGAGCGCCCGGCACAGCGCGTCGAACTCCATCAACCCATCTTCCGACTCCAGATTCAACGACTTCAGGTTCATCGTCAAATCGTGCATCACTTTGTTCAAAAGCGACTGGGTGAACTTCTCCAGCTTCGCCCGTTCCGGCTCGGGGAAACCGCCGCCGTACCGTTCGATTTCCGCCCGGCGAATCTCCTCCATGCGCCGGCGCAACGCGGCGACGACCTGCTTGGCGTCGAGCGAAGCCGTCCACTCGAGGAAGTTCCGCACCTCCTCGGCGATGATCTCCTCGACTTCCCGCGCCTCGGCGCGACGCTTCGTCCGGTTCTCTTCGCAGACCTCCTCCAGGGCGTCCATGTCGTAGACGAACAATTGCGCGATGCCGTCGGCCGCCGGCTCGATGTTACGCGGGACCGAGATGTCGATGGCCGCCAGCAAGCGGTCCTCGCGCCGGTTCATCACACGTTTCAGCATCGGCGCGGTCAGGATCGGCTCCGGGGCGCTGGTGGCGCAAATGACGATGTCCGCCTCCTCCAGCGCGGGTTCCAGGTTGGCGAAGTCGACCGGCCGGCCGCCGAACCGCTCCGCCAGCGCCGCCGCCCGTTCCGGCGTTCGGTTGGCCACGGCCAGCGACCGCGCGCCGGCTTCGACCAAACTCTGCGCGACCAATTCGGCGGTTTCGCCCGCGCCGATCAGGAGCGCACGGTGTCGTTCCAGGTGGGCGAACATTTTTCGGATGAACGAAACGGCCACCGAGGCCACCGAGATGTTCCCCTGGCTGATCTTCGTTTCGGCGCGGGCGCGCTTGGCCACGCGCAACGCCCGGTTGAACAGCAGGTTCAACATCGGCGACGAAGCGCCGAGATCCAGCGCCTGCTGGTAGGCCTGCTTGACTTGCGCGAGAATCTGGTCCTCGCCGATGACCAGCGAATCGATGCCCGAAGCCACGCGGCACAGGTGCGCCGCCGCGTCGGCGTCGAGGTAGGTGTAGAACGCCTCATCCCGGCCGGACAGACCCGCGCCGCGCGCCCGTTCCAACAGGCGAAACAGCTTGGCGCGCGCGCGCTCCGGCTGGCGGGTGGCCGCGTAGAATTCCGTGCGGTTGCACGTCGACAGGCCGACCAATCCCTCGCGCGGCGGCGCCTCCATCCACAGGCGCAGGAACGCCGCCATCGACTCCGCGTCGAAGCGCAGCGCCTCGCGCAGCTCCAGCGGAGCGCTCTGGTGATTGATCCCTACGGCGAGAATTTCCATCCGCGGTCTCGATGAAACGGCGACGACGATTCAAGCTCTCGTGCGGGTCCCGGGCCGTCCGCCTCGCATCAGGTGAAGTGGTGAAACGTGGTGAAAAACAGATGGACCGCCACGGCGGAAAGCGCCAACGCCCCGAAGCACGCAATGGAGACAGCCACCTGCACGCGCCCTTTCCATCCGAACGCGTAGCGCGCGAGAAGCAACAGGCCGTATAGAAGCCAGGCGCAGATGGACTGGATGAACTTCGCGTCGTGGAGAAACGCCACATTCAGCCGCCACGACAATTCCACCCCCAGCGCCAACGAGAGGGTCAGGCACAGGAACCCCACCGCGGCCGCGTGCAGGTTCATCCGCGCCATCAAATCCAGCGGCGGCATCCCTTCCACGAACACCCCGAATCGCCGCGCCTTCAGCATTCGATACAGCGCCAGGTACAGCAGCCCATACAGCGCCGAGATCAGGAAGCCCACGTAGCCCAGCAGCGCCCAACCCACGTGCACGCCAAAGATCGGGTCTTGCAGCAACCGATTCGGTTCCGGCTGAAGCCCCAAACTCGGCCAGGCGGCCATCTGGAGCGCGAAGGCCAGAGCGAACACGAACACGCCGGCGCCGCCTGTGTGGAATCGGGCCTCGGTGGTCGAATGCACCACCGCCAGCCCCAGCGCGATCCACGACGCCAGGTTCGCCCAACTGACCAGCGGCATCTCGCGGTAGTTCAGGCCCAGCAGCGCCAGAAACAACGCATGCGACAGAATCGTCGCCAGTTGCGCCGCATGGATCTGGGGCGAGACGCGCCCTTCCTCGCGCGCGAACCGCGAGGCGTAGCCCCCCGCCAAGGCGAGCTGCATGGCGCACACGGCCAGATAGACGATCCACAGCGGCGCGTTCATCGGCGTGAGCATGCCGGAAGAAACGCTTCCAGGCAATAGCGAAAGGCGAATGGCGAAATGCCGAAAGGCGAATGGCGAAGCGAACCCGGCCCGTCCCCGCGTCTCCGCGCCTCTGCGTGAAACTAATTCGAATTCGGGGGTCGGATACTTATTACGTTAGGTTGCCTTTGCATTCATTGGGTTGCGGCCATGGCGAAGGGGCCGTCAGTGGCGGCGTCCCAAGCTTTGAAGTTGAGGAAGAAGACGTACGAGCCGCCGGCGGGAAGCGCGAAGTCGGCCCAGCCGGCGAAGAAATCACCTTTGGAGGAATCGTAGGCCAAGCCGCCATAGTCGAGGAAGGTCCAGGGCGAGAACTGCGGGAAGGCGCTGGTGGGGCCGTCCAGCGGCGCGATCCAGCCGACGTCGTTTTGGTAGATCGCGATTTGGTCAAGCCACGTCCCGTAGATCTCCGGGTTCCAATGCAGCCGCCAGACCCCGCCGCCGCGGTCTTCGACGGACAGGCCCGTCGGCTCGTGGGGCGAGCCGCTATAGACGATCAACGTGGCGGGATTCAGACACGCCAGCCAGGTCCCGTCCCACCACTGGTCGGAAATCCAGGCGAAGTAGGCGCCGGTCTGAGCCACGTCCATCGGACCCGAACGCGCCGGCGGGAGAAACGGATACCACATCGTCCCGCCCGCCCCGCGGGGAACGAACTGGGCGGCGTAGACGTCGTGGGCGAACGCGAGATACTGGGCGGGCGTCGTGCCGTTGTCGTCCGTCCAGGTCAGGCCGACCTCGCCGCCGCCGGCGTCCGCCGCGCCCGATAGCGATGGCGACACGGGGGGCGCGACGAACTGGTATTCGTAGGCGCCGATGTCGAACGCCCCCGGCCCGTCGTACCCCACGCCGGGGATATCGACCGGCCGTGGCGCGCCGTCGTAATCCGCGGTCAGCGCCACGTTCGTCCCCCGGTCAATGGCGGCGGAATTGGGCTTCAAGTGGTAATCCCCCGCCGCCGGGTTGACAAACGCCGGATCGCCGTCGAGGTTGCCCCAGCCGGACAATTGCGGCAGCGAAACGTTCAAGTCCGCGCCGGTGGGGAAGTTCTCCCCCTGCGTCTGCGCGGCGTATGGATTCTGGTAAAAGAGGTCGTTGTTGGGGTACACAAACGAATCGTAGTCGTAGCCGATGGCGTTGGGCGAGTTGTTGGCGAAGATCGTGTTGGTCGCGTACAGATGGCCCGGAATCCGTTCCGGGGGCCATGGCGGCGGCGGGTTGAAAATATCCGTGAAGCAGTACACGCCGCCGCCGCCTGGATCGCCATACATGCCACCGGCGGTGGCAACGTTGCCTATTATGGTGCAATTGGTTATGCGTTGATAAACATTTCCGCAAACTCCGCCTCCGTGACCGGCGGTGTTGTTGGCGATGATGGAGTTTTTCACGTCGCCCCCATATACTCCGCCGCCATAGTCCGCGTGGTTGTTGGCGATAAGGCAGTTTATGACCGTGCCGCCGTACACGCCCCCGCCCTTGCCTGCGGAGTTGCCGGTGATGACGCAATCCTTAATTGTGACCGACCCGTCCGCGCAGATCGCGCCGCCGTCTCCTGAGAGCGCGGTATTGTTTCGAATAGTGCAGAAGGAGATCTCGGCGTCTTTGCAATTGCCGATGTAAATAGTGCCATCACTAGAGTGGCTTACGTTGTATTCGAAGACGCAGTTGTGAATGTGGCAATGAGGCATCGCAATGCCTGAGAATGCCGCCGCACCGTTCTTCGTGTTGTTCATTGCAAAACTGCAATCCTGAATGTCGCCCCAATTCCCTTCGAAGCATACTGCTGCATAGTCGCTCTTGGCGAATCGACAGTTCCTTAAGAGAACGGTGCCTCCATCTGAGTCCGCGTAGACGGCGTTGGAGGTGTTTTGAGTCTGAAAACCATCAACCACAACATCAGTTATATCCTTAATTAAAAGCGTTTCCAGTTCCGTGCCGCCGGTCCCATCGAGAATCGTCTTATAAGCGGTCCAATCTCTCTCGTCGACCGAAACTTCAGTCTTTGCGAACCCGCCATAGAGCGAAAGACCGGATTTCAAGACGACGTACTCGTTGTATAAGCCCTGCGCCACCCAGATCTGGTCCCCACCCGAAGCGGCATCGACTGCCTCCTGGATGGTCTTCTTGGCTGTCGCCCAGGACAACCCATCCTGCGAGCCACTGGTCGCGCCGTCCACGTACCATGTGGTTCCCGCGGACGCGGGGAATGCATGCAGAAGCAAGAAAAAAGCAAGGAGTAAAGGAACACACTGACGCTTTCCACGAGAAGCAATCATCGAACCGTCTCCTCCCACTGGGTCGGGGGCCGCTGTTCATGGCGTAGGCTTTCCGGCCCGCGCGTCGTTTCGTCCGGAATCCGAGCTGCGCAGGCTGGAAAGCCTACGCCACGAGGGGCGGAGAAGGTTCGGATGGTGGTCGGGGCGTCCATGAGCGCGGCTCCGGGTGATCCAA
>JAPLSS010000045.1 GCA_026398515.1 Candidatus Sumerlaeota bacterium
CCATCGGCGCGCCCTCGCGTGTCGGCGGAATCGCGGCGCGGCGCCCGGGTTTGCTTTTTTCGAAGAGGGTTTGCATAGGGGCGACTTCCTGCTCCGCCGAAGACTCGCCTTCAGACGTGCTGGATCCAGACGACCTGCCCCGCATACGGCCCGCGCGCAAGCGCTGAATAGCACTTGCGGTCTGCGGTCACCACCTGGCCGCCGAGAAGAATGGCCAACGCCAGGTAGAGGCAATCGTAGACCGTGCATCGAGTCTCCACGGCGAGTTCAAACGCCATGTCTTGAATGGGCGCGACCGGGTGAAACGTAGTCTGGCCCTCGCGCAACAGTATTCGCGCACGGTCCACCTCCGCGCGCGTCAATTCCCTTCGGCGGATTCTCTTGGCGAAGATGCTGTCCATTTCCAGAAGAAGATATTCGGGCGCGTCAAAACGTTCTTCGCTCTCGTACAAGCGTACGGCCTCTTCAGTGAACTCTTCGTTCACGAACCATTTTGCGGCGACACTTGCATCGACCACAAGAAGGCTCACCGATCGCGGTCCTCGCGGATCAGTTTGACGCTATCCGCCATCGGCCGACCTTTCAGCCGCCGGCGGAATTGCTCAAGCCGTTTCATGATCGCCTGCCTGTCCGCCAACTGCATTTGATTTTTCGCCTCGCGCTCCAAAATCATCCGCGCTTCGGCCTGGAGGGAACGGCCTCGCTTCTTTGCGAGCTTCTTTAGCTTGTCCACTACCGTGTCATCCAGTCCCCGCACGAGTATCTGCGCCATGGAGATGCCTCCTTTCGCTGTGACGCTATCCAAATGATAGCATTGCGGAGCAGACAATCAAGAGACTCGTGAGGCGTAACGTGGATGGGCACGCTTTTCCCAGAAACTCCCTACTGGTCGCGTCCTTCGCGAATGAGTTTGACGCTGTTCAAAATGCGACGCCCTTTGATGCGATTGGCGAACTCCTCGAGCCTTCGTCGAGCCTCGGCCGGTTCCAGTCGGTCTAACCGGACTGACTGCTCAATGAGCATCCTCACTTCCGCTTGAACAGAGCGTCCTTGCGCTTTGGCGCGTTTCTTCAGGCGTTCGACGATCCGTTCGTCCAATCCCTGAACAAGAATCTGAGCCACGGAAAAGCTCCCTTCCCCGCCATGCTATCGGAATGATAGCGCTGCGCAACAAGCAGTCAAGCAAGCAGTCAAGCAAATCACGGCCGTGTTGATTTCGGTGCCCGCGCGGCTCGCCGCGTTGGGCGCTTCCACGACTCGCGAATTGGCTTTGACGCTGTTCGGCCGGGCTCTTCCCGGCCTAGGGCCGCGGGCTGTCCCCGGCGATCTGCCCCGCCTTGCCTTCGAACACCGTCTGGCCGCCGCGCGCAGCTTTCACGCCGTCGTCCGAGAACAGGAGCTGCCAGTCGCCGACGCGGAGGCCCGTCTCTCCGTCGAGAGCCGGCTGAGCCGGGGGCTCCGCGCCTTTGGGGCCGACTTGGATGACCGTCAGGAATGCCTGGCTTGGCGCGCCTTCGGCCGGCGCGGCCTTCATGTGCCACTGATTCGGAAACTCGATCTTCTGCTTGTCGGGCCGCCAATTCTCCGCCGGCGGATCGAACTGGTCGGTCAGGGAATACTTCAACCCCCTCGGCGCCAGCCACGTCACGCGCGCCTGCGCCTTCTCGGTGGCGAGGAGCGCCTTCTGCGCCGCTTCGTCCAACTCCGGCGGGTTGGCGGAATGGAGCAGCCATTCGTAACGATGCGGTTTGCCGTCTTTCGCGGCGATGGAATCGAAGATCACGAAGGTTTGCGTCTCGCCGCCGCCGAGCCAAACGCACTGGCGGCATTGGCGTTCGAGCGGCGTCTTGAAATAGGCGGTTTTGGCGTCGCCCAGGACCCAGGCCCAGTCCTTGCCCTGCGCGAAGCCGATGATTTGGCCATAGGCCTCCAGTTCGCGCGACGGCTCGTCCTGGCCGTCGACCAGGATGAGGTTGTGCGCCTTTTGTTTGACCGTGAAGCCGTAGTGGTGCGCGTCGCCGAAGCTCGTGTAATGGCCCGAGTCGATGATCAACTCCTCGCCGTACGCCGAAATGTTGAACGAGTTCTGGTCGGCGTGCGCGTGGTTGAAGGCGCCGTAGGGCGAGGAGCGGAACTCGAACATCACGTTCTTGCCGGGATCGGCGAACGCGCTGTGGATGAACGCCAGCCCCGTATCGGGGAAGACGTGGGCGGCCGGCAGGTCCGCCAGCGGCTTCGGCGGCGTGCGCCCGAACGGGCCGTCCGTCAGCCAGAGGCGCGCAAAGGCCGTGTCGCCGGGACCGCTTCTCCGAAAAGCCGGTTCGCCCAGTTGCTCGATGACGGCCTTGGCGTAGGCGGCGGCGAAAGGATTGCCGTATTGGTCGGCCTGCATCAGGGCGGCCATGGCGCGCTGGGCGTTGGGGTTTGACTTGTCCGGCGAGTGATCGCCGAAGCGCGACGTGGGGCCGGTCAGCGGGCAACTGTAGACGACATACCACGGGTCGTTGCCGAACCAGGGGTTGCCCGTCAACTCCAGTCCGCAGGCGCGCTTCCAGAATCGAACCATCTCGAGCGAGGACAGCATATCCGTGCCGGTGAAATACTGGCCGCCTTCCTCGGACGCGCCGTCCGCGCCGCCGTACCAGGGATACGTGGCCACGGTGATCTTCGCCGCCCAGCGCAGCCACTCGGCCATCTCGGGGTCCGCGTCCCAGGCGGCCAGCGCGCCGTACGACAGATCGAGGAACACGCGCTGCCAGCAGTGGGCGCTGTAAAGCCGCTGCTCCAGTTCCGGCTTGTAGACGCCCGCGATGCGCGCATGAAGGCAATCGAGCATGGCCTGGCGCTGCTCCGGGGTCAGGCGGTCATACAGCAGGTCGTACGCCAGGGCGACGTTCTTCACGATGTTGCCGTTGGCGAAGTCGCTGACCCGCTGCGAGGTGTAGCCCTTGGGATCGAGTTGCGTCGCGGCCATCGCGCGGCGGATGGCTTCCTGGGCGAAGTCGTCGCGGCTCATCAACACGGCGAAGAAGGCCAGGTTCCCCACGGGGCCCATCATGTCGCCGGCGTCCTTCTTCGACGCCGTGCGCTGAATGGTGGAGGACTTGCGATCCTCGGTCTTCTTAGCCGCTTTGTCCTCTTCGAGCGACAGCTTGGCGCCCAGGGTCTTCTCCAATTGCCGCGTGAAATTCGCGACCAGGTCCTTGTCCGCGGCCGCGAGCCTTTCGCGCAGGGCCGGCAATTCGTCCTTCCGGAGCCAAAGCCGCGGATGCTCTTGCGGGAAACGCTCGTAGGTCTCCCGCCATGGGGGGATGGGCCAGCGCGCCGTGTCCTCCTTCACGTCAAACCGCTGCTCCGGGAGCCACGGATCGCCTTGGGGTTGGACGCGCCATTTCCATGGTCCGGCGGCGAGCGGCTGGAGGGGCCGGTAGAAGGTTTCCTGGATGTCGGCGACCTCCTGCGCCTCCCGCCACGGGGCGTCGGCGCGCGCCAGTTGCAGCGTGTAGGGCTGGTCCCATTTTCCCACCCAGCGAAACGTCGGCGGATTGACGTCGAGGGGACGCGAGTCGTTCGGCTCGGGCACGGTGGGAATAGATTGTCGAATGGCCACGGCGTTCATGAGTTCGCCTCCCGCGGCGGGCAGGATTTCCACGGCGTCGATGCGCGCGGGTTCGCGCGGGGCGAGGACCAGCGAATGAGGGCCGGCCGCCGCCAGCGCCACCGGCGCCTCAAGCCAGACCCACTCCCCGTATTTCGCGAATTTGCCCGTCTCCACGCGTTGGCCGTCCGCGAAAAGAAAGACGCTGTCGGAGCCGCCGTTGACCGCCAGCGCGCGGACGCGCACGAGATAGCGCCCGGGCGCGGCGTCGAATTCCGCGGTGAGCGAGGATTGCGGCGGCGCCTTGGCGTCCTTCTGCGCTTTGGGAAGATACACATATTGCCCGCCCGAAGCGCCGTTGTTGTAGTCGGTCTCCGGCTCGGCGCCGGCGATGGTCAACGCCTCCGCCTCCCAATGGAAAAGCGGCGCCGGCGTCGTCTTCTCTTCGGCGGCGAAAAGGCTCCCACCCGAAGCCAGCAACGCCGCTGCGATCCAAAGCCTTCCGTTCATAGTCGTCACGCTCTCAGCGTCAATGGGCGCATTTGTTCGGAGCGTCCTCAGTTCACATGCGCGGCCACCGTTCCGAAGTCGCCGAGCGGGTACGGCGACAGCCAGCCCTGCCCCTGGATAAAGAAGGTGTAGTTCCCCGCCGCCGGCATGGTGAGTTCCATCTGGCCATTCATGAACGCGCTGTCCAGATAGTAGACCGCCTGCCACAGCGCGTTGCCCGAGGGGCCGGTGACGTTGACGAAATTCGTGCCGTTGTGCGCGATCGCCAGGTAGCGCCAGGTCCCATAGATGTCGGTCTTCCACTTCAGGCGCGCCTTATGGCCGCCCAGGTCCTGCGCCGTCACGTTGATGGGGGTGTGGGGCGTGCCGCTGTACATGATGCCGGTCCACGCCGGCGAGCACGCGTACACGCTCGCGTCGGCATACTGATTGGAAATCCAGGCATGATAGGCGCCGGAGAAATGGGCGTCCAATGTCCCGCCGCCCACCGTGGCATCATAGGGAAACCACATGGTGTTGTTATAGCCGCGTTTGACCCAGTCGGCGGCGTAAAGATCGTACGCGAAGCCGAGGAATTGCGCGGGAGTCAGCTTGGCATTCAGCCAACTCAGAGCGAGATTGCCGTTGCCTCCATCCCAGAAGAAGCGTATTTCCGGCGCGCCCTTGACCGAGGGTTGGGCCACGTCGACGGCATTGAGTTCGTAGTGCCAGTTGACCGCCGCCCCGTCGACCTTGATGTTCTGAACGTCGACGGCGTAATGCGCGCCGTCCGTCGGGTTCACCCCCGAAGGCTCAAAGACGATGGTGTGATCGCCTTCGTAGAGTCCGACGTTGAATGGCGGGTAGATGGGCTCCTGCGTCACCGTCAGAAGAACACTGTTTCTCCTCACTTGCACCGTGGCGTTCGTGAAATCGACGTGATCGTTGGGCCAGGCGTCGTACGCCTTGTTGATCGAAAATGACCAGCGGTTAAAGAAGAGAGCGCTGGGGACGAATCCCATAGGCGGCCAGGTGATAATCACGCCACCCGCGCGGGAAGCCATCGGCCCGGCATACCACAGCGCGTTGGCCGGACTGTGCCCGCTGGTCGGGGTG
>JAPLSS010000043.1 GCA_026398515.1 Candidatus Sumerlaeota bacterium
TGGGGATCAACCTGTGGTCCTATCTGAAGACACTGGTGTCCGTGAATCAGTTGTCGTGCCTGACGCCGCTTTTGGCGATCGTGTTGGTGAGAGAAAAGCTCGGAGTTGGCGCCCGAAAAAAGGGGCCAGGCACGCTTTCCCAAACCGACGGGAAAGCGAGCCAGTCCCCCTTTTTCGGGAAAGCGAGCCTGTCCCCATTTTTCCTCTTCGCCCTGTTCAACTACCTGGTCTGCGCGGCCGTGTGGTCGACGCACGAAGGGGTGCGGTTCATGCTGCCCAGCTTCGCCGCGTTGGCGCCGGCGGCGATGGTCGGCGCGGCCGGCGCGCTCGGCGAACGGCGCGGATGGCGCTGGATTTCTCTGGCCGTCCTGGCGTTGACGCTGATCGGGTACACGCCGGCGATTGTCTCCGACGCGCGCGCGGCGCAGGCGGGGCGCCGGCGGCCCATGCGGCTCCCTTCCGCCGAACGCCAATGGCTCGATCGGATGATCCCTGAAATGACGCCGATCGGGACCGACATGCCGTTTGAGATGAACTTCTACTGCGACCGCCCGACCGCCTGGACGCAGTGGGACAATCCCGCCTTCAACCTGCCGGAGTTTCTCCACCAGTATCCGGTCGAAATCCTCGCCCTCTCGCCCCAGGCGGCCGTCGCGCTGCGCGCCAGTCCGTGGCTTCCGATGCTGCGCGGCCTCGGCCAGCCGATCCTGGCGCCGATGGAGTGGTTCGTGGTGAATGAAACGCCACGAAGGTAGGCCGGCCTTTCCGTGGCGCAGGCTTTCCAGCCTGTGAATTACAGGGCAACCGCGCCAAGCCAAGGACCACAGGCTGGAAAGCCCGCGCCACTACCGAAACATCTGGTCGGCGATGAAGTCCTCGAACCGCCGCAGCACCCGCGGGCGCGTCGGCGAGGCGACGCAGACGTAGTCGTAGACCTGCAACTGCTGATCCAACCACGATTCCGGCGCGCTGGCGGGCGCGACCAGCAGCGACTTCTGGCTCCTCAACCGCACCAGGAGCGCTCGGTCGTCGATGTCGGGGACGGGGATGGGCGTCGGGGTTCCGGCCAACAGTCCGGCGATGTCCAGCTTCTGCTCCAGCGACTGAATGGCCATGGCGCCGGTCGATGCCCCGCCGCTGAGCAGAGACGAGAGCGGAGCCTCGAACACGGAGGGCGAAGGCGCGACCTCCGGCATCGACGACGTCTGCTGCGGCGCGGGTTCGGTCTTGGGCCGTGTGTGTGCCGCCTCGGCCAGCGTCGAGGGACGATGCTCCTGCGCGTGCGGTTTCGGCGTGGCCGGGGCCGCCGCCGCTTTCTTCTCGTGCGCCAAGGCCTCGATGACCCGCGCCACTCGCTCGGCGTCCTGGGGCGTCTGATGCTTCTTGCGCGTCAATTCCAAGATCTCGCGCTCCAACTTCTGCTCGGCCTGACTGGAAGACGAGGTCATCTCGCGCAGGCGTTTGACGAACCACCGCATGACGGTGACGACGCCGAGGATGAAGAGAAAGAAGATGATCCAGGCGCCCATGGGCAGATACCTCTTCACGCAATATGGCCTATTGGATCAGAACCAGCGGGGATACTCAATCGGTAAGTTCGGAGCGCGACCTTTAGGTCGCGGCGGGCGCGATCGGTTTATAGGACCTGTACGACCTCCAGGCCGCACTCCGAACCTACTGGTAACTCATCCACGCCTCCCCCGCGCTGGAGCGGTTGTTGACTGACACAGCGACTTCAGCCAAGGCGGAGAAGCCGTCGGCGTTCGTCCCTTCGACGCGGAAGATCACCGCGTCGGTTCCCAGAAGCCCGATTCCCGCCGCGCGCGTATCCAGCGACGCATTGAAGCGCCGCCGGCGGTCGCCGGCGTACGCGCTGTTCACCACCGACCCCAGCGAAACCCACGCCCCGCCGTTCACCCGATAGGAGAAGGCGAGCGCGTCCATGGTGCGGCTTCGCGCGCGCAGCGAAGCCACGCCGCGCAACGCCGCGCCCGAAGCCGGGTATTGGAAGTCGACCGTCGGATGCGTCGTGTCCCAGAACAGGACCATGATTCCCGCGCTATAGCGCATCGCCAGCGGCACGAGCGTGTCCGCGTGAAGGTACAGTTCCGCGTCGGTGAACGACCCCGGCGCCGGCGCGGGGTGTCCGACCGCGTGCCACGCGATAGTCGAGGCTGGCAGGTTGAACTGAATCGAATCGACGTCGGCGTCGACGCGTTCGCTCTCGAAATCGTCGGCGGTCTCGGCGGCGTTGAGAAAGAGGCGGAACAAGCGCGTGCGTTGAGCCGCCGGCAGGGTTGAATAGTCGATCCCGCCGCTGTTGGCTATCTGCGCGGGAAGCGCCTCATAGTCGATGGCCGAAAGCGGATAGGGGCTTAGTTGATCGACGCTCCCGGCGCGCATCTTCTGGGCGTCCCATTCCGTGTAATGGGCGGCGGCGAAATCCTCCATCTGCTCCGGGTTGACGATGTCGTCGTGCGGGTCGTTGTGCGAATGGGCCGGCTGGCAGGCGTCCTGGATCAGATGAATCATGCGCCCCAGATGCCAATAGGCCGTCCCCGGGTCCGTGGCGTAAAGCGAAATGGCTTGGCCCCAATACGACTGGGCGGTCTTCACATTGCTATCGTGCGGCCCCAGGATGTTGATGCCGGCGTTGTAGCCCCCATCGGGGTCCCAGAAGTGGCGGAAGTAGCGGGCCGTGCCCGTGATGATCTCCCAGTCGTTGTGGACGAAATCCTCCTCGTCGGCGCCTTCGCAGATCAACGAGCCGGAATCGCCGTCGCCGGTGTAATGGCGCGCTTCGCCGATGTAATGGCCGATTTCGGTCTTTATCGGCGAATCGGGCAACATCAGGTAGCCCTGGTAGGCCATGTGTTGATGATGCGGCGGGTCGTTGCTCCACGTCGGGCCGGCGTCGCCGGCCCGCGCCGTGGCGCACAGGAAAGCGAGCAAAGCCAGCAGCCCATGCATAATGCCGGAACTGATATAGGCAGGACGATTAGGGGCAGAACGATCTTCCGCCCTTGCGGAAATTGTCGTTAATCGTCCTGCCTCAAATCGTCCTGCCATTTCTTGTTCTCTTCGCCATTCAATCCATCACAGCGCCAGCACCCGCTCCAGCCACAAGTCCAGCGCCTCGCGGCTCTTGACGCCCACGCACGCCGCATGGCGCGGCGCCTCTCCCTTCGCCGCCGGACTGAACAGGGAGTAGGCGTACGTCCGCCTCCCCTCCAATTCGACCGTGGCGATTCCGTTCTTCGTCTCACACAGGTCCGGGCGCAGCAGGGTCTCCACGGCCAGCGGGTCGTGCAGAACCGGCAGTTTCCGCGTCCTCTCCGTCCACACCCGCGTCGCCGCGGACAGGTTCCGGGCCGCCGGCCGCGGCGAGGCGTACAGGCGCTCCTGGTCCGCATCGGAGAATTGGCACTGCAGCGTCACGTCCAACCCGACGAGGGTCATCGGCGCGCCGCAGCCGAGAACGATCGCGGCGGCCACGGGGTCGCAACGGATGTTCCATTCCGCCCGGTTCCGCGTGTAGACGCCCGCCATCGACACAATGCGCGGGATCTTCGCCACGATCCGCGGCTCCTTGACGATGGCCATCGCCAAATTGGTCATCGCGCCG
>JAPLSS010000729.1 GCA_026398515.1 Candidatus Sumerlaeota bacterium
TTCCCGTTGGGACATGGCGGTCCTCTCGCTCCAAGGCATGGGTTCCTCCTCCACAAATCGATGCGGAGGATGACTCTACACTGTCACCCATGTCTCCGAACAGGTGTCACCCATGTCCCCGGTCTGTACACAAGCCGCCGCTTTTGCTTGGAATCGCGGCGCATCGAACGAAAAGCGGCGGAAAGCTCGGCGTCGCAACCGCCCGCCGCCTGCTGGGCAAGCCGCCGCACTCCAAAGCGCTTCGCGCAACGACGGCCGGCCTTCATAAACATGCTCTTCCAGAAACGAATCCCTGTGAACCCGCGCGTGAAAGCCGTACAGCCTTTGGCAGAATATAGACTGCGTCTTGAGTTCACGAATGGCGAGGTGGGGATCTACGATTGCACGCCGCTCTTGGATTTCGGTGTGTTCCGGGAGTTGAAGGACATCCGCTACTTCAACCGAGTCCGCGTTTTTCTCGGTTCTGTGGCGTGGCCGCATGAACAGGACATCTGTCCCGACACCCTTTATCTGGAGAGCGCCAAGATTCGGCAGGACGCCGCCTGAACGTTCCCGTCTGGAATCAGTTATCTTTTTCCCTGAGGTTTGCTTATGTCCGACATTGCCTTGAAGACCGAACACCTTGTCGAAGTCGGCCATCGGGTCAAGATCCTGTTCCAGGAGATGCACAAGATCATCATCGGCCAGGACGAGGTCATCGAGCAGATGCTGGTGGCCATGCTCTGCCGCGCGCACTGCGTGGTGGTCGGGGCGCCGGGGCTGGCCAAAACGCTGATGGTGCGCACCCTGGCCGACATCTGCGCCATGCAGTTCAAGCGCGTCCAGTTCACCCCGGACCTGATGCCCTCGGACATCATCGGCGCGGACATCCTTGAAGAAGACGCGGCCTCCCGCCGGCGCTCTTTCGTATTCAACAAGGGGCCGATCTTCACCAACCTCCTGCTGGCCGATGAGATCAACCGCACGCCGCCGAAGACGCAGGCCGCGCTCCTGGAGGCGATGCAGGAATACGCCGTGACCACCGGCGGCACGCGCTACGAACTGCCGCTGCCGTTCTTTGTGCTGGCGACCCAAAACCCCATCGAGCAGGAAGGCACCTATCCGCTGCCCGAAGCGCAACTGGACCGCTTCATGTTCGAGGTCTGGATTGATTATCCCGGGGAGAAAGACGAGGAGGAGATCGTTCGCCAGACGACGAAGGAAAGCGTGGCCCAACTGCGCCACGTCATCACCGGCAAGGACATCCTGCGGCTGCAACAGATCGTGCGCCAGACGCCGGTTTCGGACCACGTGATCAAGTATGCGACGCGGCTCGTGCGCGCTACGCGGCCCAGAGGCGACAAGGCGCCGGATTTCATCAAGCAATACGTGACGTGGGGCTGCGGGCCGCGGGCGGCGCAGTTTCTGATTCTCGGCGCCAAGGCGCAGGCCATCCTGCAGGGGCGGCCGAACGTCTCGTGCGTCGACGTGCGCGCCCTGGTCCCGCCGATCTTTCGCCATCGCATGTTCACCAACTTCGCCGCCGACGCCGAAGGGATCACGCCGATGGACCTGATCCAGCGGCTGATGGAGACCATCAAGGAGCCGGGTCAGAAAGACTACCAATGAATCGCCGATTTTCGATTGCCGATTGCCGAATCAACCGCAAAGAACGCAAAG
>JAPLSS010000749.1 GCA_026398515.1 Candidatus Sumerlaeota bacterium
GCGCGTCCGCCCGCAGAAGGTTGGCCGTCGTCAGCGCCAGGGTGTTGGCGACTCCAAACTGCCCGCCCCAATGGATGACGAGCGTCGGATGGTTCGGCACGGCTTTATCGAGTTCCTGCCGCCGGGGAAAGCGCCCCTCGGCGAACGTGTCGAAGCCGCGCGCGACGATCCACTCGCCGGCCGGCTTGTCCTTAGCCGCCTTGGCCAACTCGGCGTTGAGGGTGGCGAAGGAATTCACCTTCGGCGGGCGGACGACGACAAACTTCAACTGCATCTGCCCGAACGCGATGACGTGGCTGTGCGCGTCGATCAGGCCCGGGCTGACGCTCTTGCCCGCCAGGTCGAGGACGCGCGTTCCCGCGCCGATCCACTTCTCGATCTCCGCGTTCGAGCCGATGGCGGCGATCCGGCCGCCCTGAACGGCCATGGCCTCCGCCCGCGGTTGCCGATCCGCCATCGTCACGATCGCGCCGTTCTTCAGCGCCAGCTGCGCCGACTGGCCCTCCACGGCGCCCACGCGAGTCGCGGCGCCCGCCGCCGCCCACGCCGCCGCCCCCGCTTGCTTGAGAAACCGCCTTCGGTCCATTGACGTCATCGTTCCGGCCCTCCCCAGTCTCGACATGTGGATATCCCGGCGCCGCTCGACGCCCAGCATCTTATACCCGCGCCGGAAAAATGCAGCAGGAAAAACGCGCTTCTCATAGGAAAGCGCCTCCAGGGCAAGCCCGACAAATGTTGCGCCCCCTGGTTCGTCGATGGTAGGCTGCGTGAGTTGGCGAATGCCCGAAGCATGCCTTGGGCGAGAGCAGGCCGCCGTGCACAGGTATGCGATTGCTTTGCTGTTCTTTGCCGTGGTCTGGCTGCTGGCGCTGATCCTGTTTCCGTCCAGCCGACGGTTCGTCCTTTGGGCCAGCGTCGCCTGCGGAGTGGCCGGGCCAATCAGCGAGTATTGGCACGCGCGGGATTACTGGACCCCCGACTACTTCGCGCCGATTGTCATCGGGACCTGGCGATTCGGCGTGGAGGACTATGTCTTCGGGTTCCTCTTCGGCGGGATTTGCGCGGGGCTGTTCGACGCGCGATTGGCTCGCCTGGGCGAAGGGAATGCCCAAGGGTGGAGTCTCGGCCGGGGCGCGGCGCTGATCGCCGCTCTTCTGGCGACCGGTTCCGCGCTGATGGCCTTGCTGACGGGGCCGTTGAAACTCAACTCTCTGCACGCCTGCGCCGCCATTTTCGTCGTCGGCGCGTTGATCGTTTTGTGCATTCGGCCTCGATGGACCCGGGCCGCTCTCGAGAGTCTGCTGTTCGGGGCGCTGCTCATGTGGGTGTTCTACTGGGTTTTCTTTCTGCGGCTGTTTCCCGACGTTCTGGCGGATTGGTGGCGTCCCGCGGCGCTGTCGGGCGTCGCCTGCGCCGGAGTGCCCATCGAGGAGCCGCTCTGGGCGGGAGCGGGCGCGTTTTTCGCCGGACCCGTGCTGCGCTGCCTGTTGTATTGCGGAGGGCAGAGGGCCGCGCCGCGCGACCCGGCCGTTTCGCCGTAGCGCGGGATCGAGATGAACGTCACGATCGCGCCGAAGGCCTGAGATCACAGGCTGGAAAGCCTGCGCCACTTGAACGGACGCCCTCCCCGAGATCTCTGCCGTCTTGCGCAGGATTTCGCAAAAGAGGGCCTGACGATCGGAGCGGACCATGAAAAGCGACCGACTCATTCTTGCGGCAGGTCTCTGTTTCGCAATAAGCTTGAACGCGCGCGGACAGACCGCGCCACGAGCCGGTGGGCTTCGGCCGGCGGGCCGGATGGGCGTGGCGGCACGAGCGCCGTTGACGTCGCCCACGCTTCTGTTGAGTCCGGCAGAGTGGCGCTTTGAGAGAATGCCTCTGCCGCCTCGCTTCGCGCCTGACGTGAAGCTCAATGGCTTCGAAGAGGCCCGTTTCGCCCCGGGCATGTTCGACAACACCTCTGCAAACTACTTCACCTATGTCCTGGGTCTGACGGTGGACGGCACGGAGAGCATCGACTCCGCGGGGCTGAAGGATTTCCTGGAGAAGTATTATACGGGACTGCTGCGAGGCGTGGGACAACGCATGGGGATGTCCGTCGACGGGTCGCAGATCGATGCGGAGATAGAATCGACCCAGCCGGCGCCCAAGGACGGTGCTGAATGCCTGGGGAAGGTCGCGCTGGTCGACACGTTCTCCGACGGGCGCAAAATCAGCGTGAATGTCAACTGCCAACTAGACAGCTGGCGCCGCGATAACGACGCTGAGGGAGGCAGCCAACGCCCTATGCCCCATTGTCTCTGTATATATAAACGGCCAACGCGCGGCGGGGCGGGGAAAGTCCTTGCCCTTCGGCGTTTTCGGACCCACGCCGAACGTCGAATCGCCCACGACCAACAGACTGGCCCCTCCACTCAACATCTGGGAAAGGGACGCCAGCAGATCGGAGGGAGCATTCGCCGTCCCATCGGGGAAAATAAGCAGCGCCGGCGCCGGCCTGCCCACCGCTGGCCACACTCATCGTAGCCAGAACCCACAGTGCAAGCACAGACGGTTTCATGGCCTGGGCGCCTCCGCCACTCCAATGAGCCGAAGGAAAGCGCGCCGCGAACGGCCGATTGTCCCTCATGACGCTACCGCCCCCGCGCCCGCACGTGCGGCGTCTCGCCATAGAGGATGTCCACGGGCAGTCCGTCGTTCAAGATGGAAAGCCGCGCGGCTTCCATCACTAATTCATTTATGTAACTGTTCTCCGGCGTCGCGATGATCCCTCTCTGGTCGACCTGCCGGATCAACTCGCGTCGCTTGGCCAGCGCCTCTTTCTCCGGCAACCCCGCGCCCGCGGCGCTGACTTGCCATGCCGTGCGCACAATCGCCTCCACCGAGTCGTAGCCGTAGCCCACCGGTTTCAGCCCATCCTCTTCCCACGGAACCAGCTTCATGTAGTCGGGGCTTACGGAATTGAACAACGTCCCGCCCGGGCCAGGGTCCTTGACGTAGGAATGCATCACCCCGCGCCAGCTATCATTGTGCGCGAGGATCGCCCCCCTTGTCCCATCCTCGCAAAATATAGTGAGGCCCTGATCGTTGCTGCCCGCCCCGTCGTCGGGATAGCCAAGGCCATTGATCAGGTTCAGGATTCCGCCGTTCTCGAAGATGACTCGGCCGCTCGACCACATAAACGCTTTGTTGCCGTTCGGAAACGCTCCCTCAATCCCGACCACGGAGACATTGACCGGTTTTAGTCCGGTGATGAAGTATAGCTGATCCACATAATGACACCCCACATACGTAAAGGGATCAGAATTCTTCTTGGTAAACCAGTTCTGGAAGTTCGAATGCCTGTAATACCACGGCTCAACCAAGCGGGCCTCGCCGATCTTGAACTCGCCGAACCGCCCCGCCAGGTAATCCTGCCTCGCCACCAGCGCGCGGCGGTCGAACCGTTTGTGGTATTCCACGCCGACGAATAGCCCCTTCTCCAACGCGATCTTTTCAATTTCCACGGCTTGAGCGTATTGTTGCACCAAAGGTTTCACACTCAGAATGTTCTGATCCGCCCCCAACGCCACGCGGATCACGTCGTAGTGGAAATGGTCGGGAACCGCCACGACCACCAGCTGGCGTAGCGGCATCGAGCGGATCACATCCTTGTAAAGGTCGGGAAATGTCTTCTTCGGGTCCTCGGAGAGGCTGGGCTTCGCGTTAAAGCTCGATTGCGGAAAGCCGCGCCGGATGCTCTCCGATTCCGCCAGCGCCTTCAGAGGCGGCGAATTCAGCGCGCAGATCGTGATCGGCCCCGCCAAGCCCAGCCGCTGAAGGTGATAGAGCGAAGGCAGAATCTGGTCGTGGGTGATCATGCCCCCGCCTACGAGGGTGATTTGAAGCGGAAGCGCCCCGCCGTTCATATATTGTCCTCGCTCCCAGGAAGAGTGTCTGAACTAACTCATCACCTTAGTCAGCGTATCCTTAATGCCTGCCGGTCCATACAATGCATCGTCGATCGCCGGCTTTGTGATACATAACGGCGGGCAGAACTTGATGGCGCCGTAGCCTTTGCCCACGGGGGCGAAGAAGAGGTTGCCGCCGAGCAAACTCTCCTCACAAAACTGAAACGCCTTGTCAGGGTCCGGCTTCCGTTCTTCGCGGTTATTGAAGAACACCATCGCCATCACCAGCCCCACGCCGCCGACTTCGATCTGGTCATGGTACGGCCGCGCGATGTTCACCAATTTCGCCTTCAAATACGGCCCCAATTCCGCGGCGTTTTCGATCAACTTGTCCCCGAGGATCGCTTCGATGCTGGCCAGCGCGGCGACCGCGGGAAGCGGACTGCCGGTGTGCGTGCTCGTCATCTCGCCGGGGCCGAATTGATCCATATACTCCGCCCGTCCGACGACCGCCGAGAGCGGCAGCGAACTGGTGATACCCTTGCCGCAACACACCAGGTCCGGAACCACCCCATAATGCTCGAACGCGAACAATCGCCCCGTCCGTCCGAAGCCCGCCTGCACCTCGTCGAAGATGAGCGCGGCCTTGTGCTCCGAACACCAGGCCCGAAGAGCTTGCGCATACTCCACGGGCATCAACTTCGCTTCGCGCCCCTGGAACGTCTCGGCAATGACGCCGGCCACGTCGCCGGGGGCGATGCTCATCTCTTTCAGACGATTCGCGAACATATCGAATCGCTTGTCATCGGTGTCGATGCTGCCGGGGAAAGGCATTTGAACAAAATAGCGATTTGGATCGACCCATTCCATCGGCGCGCCCGCCAGCTGCGCCCCGTACGTGCGTCCGTGAAATCCCCCTTCATAGCTAATCACATAACGCTTCTTGGGGTTCAACCGCGCGCCGTGAGTCCGCGCCAGTTTGATGGCCACTTCCACTGATTCCGCCCCGGTCGTCAAGAGGAAGACACGGTCCAGTTCTTTTGGCGTGATGTGGATAAGTTTCTCGACCAGCTTCGCGCGCGCCTCGCTCGGGAAACAGTAAGTCATCAATGGCGCGCCCGACGCGATATAGTCTTGCAGCGCGGTGACGATGCGGGGATGGTTGTGACCGGCGTTCGCCACCAGCACGCCCGAACTCCAGTCCACCCACATGTTGCCGTAGGCGTCCTCGACCTGAAACCCGTGCGTCTTGCCCCATACCACGGGCGGCTGCCCGCGCATGGAGCGCGATTCACACTCGCGCAGTGTTCGCAAGGTTGCCAGGGAGTCGGGATGAGGGATGGCCGTGCGAATGCGCCGATAGGGCGTCTCGATAACGCGGGTCTGCCGCGGTTCGATGCCGAAGTCTTTTGCCGCCGCCATGATTGCTCCTCTGCCATGGTATGTTATATCGGTAGTCAGCAAGTCTCATATCGACGAGAAAGCGTCTGTCCGAACCATACTCATAGTCTATTCGTACGTACTCGATTTGAGTTCATACAGCAAGCCGAATCGCCCGTTCCAGGCGCCTCGGCCGGAACGCCGCGCTCAATAATACTGTCTACGTCTTCCGGGCAATGCACGCGACATAGTCATGTATCACATCGAAACTCGCTCCCGCCCCTCGCCTCTGGGCCAGCCGGGACAAGAACTCCTTCTCCAAAACGCCGCGCCGGGCGGGATCGACCGCGTCATAGAACGCGGTCCCGGCGCCGGATTTCAGAAGGTGTTCCAGAACGGCCTCCGCCGTGCCGCAATGGAAAACGACCTCGCCTTCCCAAAGATCCTCCACCGCGAGGCCGGCGGCGTCCATCTCGGACCGAACATGATCCATGCCCCGGGGAAAATCGAAGGCCACGCGTTTCAAGAGAACCGACGGATCGCGCGCGACGATCTCGCCGAAGATCTCAAGCGGCCCGCGGGGGGAGTTCTCCTTGTGCACGACGAAGGCCAACCGTCCGCCCGGGCGCAACGCCCGGCTGGCCGCGCGAAAGAAGGGCTTCAAAGGAATGTACCCCAGCACCCAACTCGAGAAGACCAAGTCCACCGGCCCTTCCTTTTCCAGAAGCGCCAGAGCGTCGCCCGCGAGGAACCGCACATTGCGCAATCCCGCGGAGGCGACGCGTTGGCGCGCCTCCGCCAGCATCCCCTCGGAAAGATCGGCGGCCACCAACTGTCCCGTTTGTGGCAGCCGACCGGCCAGCAGAACCGTGGCATAGCCCGTGCCGCAGCCGGCCTCGAAGACCTTCCGGCATTTGGACAGATCGAGGCGAGCCGCCAACCGCTCGGTCGGTTTCGCCGCTTCGGTCAGCCAGAACCGATCATAATCCGCATGGACCCGGTCGTAGGCGGCCTCCAATTCCGCCTGGCCGACCTCGCCTTGGGCCGCGGCGCGAACGCGAAAGAACCGGGGGACCTCGTGCTCCTTGGGAAGACATCGCTCGCAAATCCCGGCCGACGCCTCCGGAGCCAGAGGCAGCCGTCCTTCGGGCACGTGCGGCGACAGAATACGACCGACGCAGGAGGCCCTCGGCCGGGTGAAGTGGCGCCCCATCCGATCGAGGATCGCGGACAGAGGCTCGCGGCCGACGTTTCCGAAGGAGAGGGGGACGAGCTGGCACGGGCACACTTCGCCGCTGCCGTCGATATACAGGTGGGTCAGGCCGGCGCCGCAGCCGAACGCCTCGCCTCCCTCCAGGTACGTGTAGGAGGAAAGAATGGGAAGGCTATCGTCGCGGGCCGCCTCCTGCTGGTATGCCACGATGCGCTTTCGGTCCGCGTCATCGAGCGCCACGTCCGTCCGCCCGGCCAGTCGGCCCGTCGCGCTTGGCTCAAGGAGATGCATTTCCAGCGCCCCGGCCTCGCCGGCGAACCGCAGGAAGCGCCAGAACCGGTCGCGTTCGAGTAGATCGCGCCGGGCCACGGCGACGACATAGGGATAGAGGCCCGCCTCCGCCGCCGCCCGCAATCCACGCAAGGCGATCTGGAACGCGCCTTTCACCCCGCGCAACCGGTCGTGCTCCGCTTCCTCCGGAGAATCGAGGCTGATCCCGACGCCGAACAGTCCGCCCCGCCGCAAGGCCTCAGCGCGCTTCCGAGTCAGCCCGGCGCCGGTGGTCCCCACGATCTGACAGGCCCGCGCGTCGAACAACCCTACGATGCTCTCGAGATCGTTTCGGAGCAAAGGCTCTCCGCCAGTCAGCGTCACCATGACGGCGCCCATGTCCTGAATTTCCGTGGCGACTCGCTTCAGCGTTTCAAAAGAGAGATCCTCCTCGCTTCGGCCCGCGTTGTAACAATGCCAACATTTGAAGTTGCAGCGATTGGTCACCGCCAGCGTCACCGAGTAGAGTCGGCGCCGGCTGGCCTCCCCGATCTCGGCAAAATTGTCGACCAAATTATCAAACGCGGGACTGGGATACGGCGGGAAATTGGTGTTCACCACGATCCGGCCGCGAAAGGAGACGACCTTCTCGTGCGCGAGGTAGTCGGCCAGGAACCCGCCCATCGCCGGATGGAGCTTGGAGAACGGCGGCCGTTTCGCCACCTCCTGGAAGAATTCGTTGCCTTTCATGATTCCGCCTTTGATCCCCACAAGTCGCGTTTGGCCTCGACATCGGCGTTGAGCAATTGGGAGTATGGCTTGGCCTGTCGCTGTCTACAAGAAGGAAGACGCCGGAAAACCGGGGACAGGCGCGCTTTTCCGGCGGGTCATGATACGGAAGGCCTGAAAGCTCCGGCCCCTTCGGCACGCTCAGGGCCGGCGGAAGAGCGAGAAAGCAGGCGGCGCAAGCGCCGCCGAGCCAGTCCCCGTTTTTCCTGATTCCGCCGCATTCCATAGCAAGGAGAATGAGGAATGACACGTTCGGGAGATCTCATACTTGTCAGAGCCTGCGCCGTTCTGATGGCCCTTTACGCCGGGACGACGTTTGCTGAAGAGGAAGGGTTCGCCTCTCTGTTCAACGGCAAGGACCTGACGGGATGGGCCGGCGACACCAAGGGCTACGTCGTGCAAGACGGGACGATCGTTTGCGAGAAGGGCGGCAACCTATTCACCGAAAAGGAATACGGCGATTTCATCCTGCGCCTGGAATTCAAACTGCCGCCGGCGGGGAACAACGGCGTGGGGATTCGCGCCCCGTTGGGAAAGAACGCCGCCTATGCCGGCATGGAGATCCAGGTCCTGGACGATCCCGACCCCAAGTACAAAGACATCAAGCCGTGGCAGCATTGCGGGTCGGTGTACGGAGTGGTCCCCGCCGAGCCGGGCCATCTCAAACCGACCGGCGAATGGAATTCCTACGAAATCACCGCGAAGGGCCGTCGGATCAAGGTCGTCCTCAACGGCGCCACGGTGGTGGACGCGGACCTCGACCAGGCCAGCGCGAATGGCACAATCGACGGCAAGGAGCATCCCGGGCTGAAGCTCGCCTCGGGCCACATCGGCTTTCTGGGCCATGGCTCGCCGGTGGCGGTTCGCGACATTCGGATCAAGGACTTGGGAACAACGCCGGCCGCTGTTGTGGAGTCGGCAAAGGCGGCCGGAACGTCCATGCCCTCC
>JAPLSS010000211.1 GCA_026398515.1 Candidatus Sumerlaeota bacterium
ACGCCGAGGCCTCGCGCCTCTATGCGGCCAAGTGTCTGGTCGCCCTCGGGAAGATTGAGGAGGCGAAGCAGGAACTGGCGGCCTTCCGGGCCTCGGACCCCTACGGCCTGTATCGCGGCGAGGCCGTGCTGGAGATGGGCCGGATCGCTCTGGAATATGACCTTGCGCCCCAGGCGGCCAGGGGATGTTTCCTCCTGCTGGAGACGTGGCTTAAGGAAGTGCAGGACAAGACGCCGCTGAACATCGAGAAGTTGGCGGTCCGCGAGGCGGCCGAGAAGGTCACCACGCCGCCCGCGAAAGAGAAGTACACCGACTTCTGGGGCAACGTCAAGAAGAACGCCATCCAGCCGGGCCAACTCGTCAACCGCAAGACGTGCCCGTGGTACCTCGATGACCTCAAGGAACAGATGGCGATGTATCTGGGGTTCCTGGCATTCGTGGAGGGGAAGAAGGACGAGGCCCTGGCCTGGTACAAGAAGATCCTGGAATGCGACCCGGCCACCCGGCGGATGGATACGAGCGGCGAGTGGAACGATTACTCGCGTCTGAAATTCGGGGCGGAGCATGGGTATCTTTACGCCTATCCCAACGACCTTCGGCTCTATGACAAGAACCCGCGCCAAAAACTGGCTGTGCTGCTGTTTGACTTCTATTACGTCACAGACCGGTCGGACAAAGCGGAGCAGATGGCTAAGCGCCTGCTTGCCGGCGAATTCGGCCGCCTGGCCCCTCCGCTTCGCGAGTATCCCCAGTATGCCTATGCTACGGCGCTGTACGACACCAAGGGCAACGACGCCGCCTTCCGAGAGTATATGAAGATCCTACCTGCCGCCGGCGGGCGCCTGGCCACGTGGACCCAGTTCCGCGCGGCCCTGGCGGCGGCGAACGTCGGACGCGGCTGTTCGGACCCGACCATCCGCCAGGCGAGCCGCGGGTTGTATGTGCGCCTCATTCGCTCCAATCAGCAGAATGAGTTCACGGACAAGGCGCGGATCGAGTTGGCGCGAGACTTGGTTGACCTGGAAGGACGGAAGGAAGAGGGCTACGCGCTTCTGAGGACGTTTCCGACATCCTCTCGGCTGCGTCCTGTGGCGGAATTCCTGCTCACGCGTTACCTGAAAATCGATGAGGAAAAGGAGGCCAACCGATGAGAACCGCATCGCCGTATCTGGCTTTGGCGCTGATCCTGGGTGTCGGTGCTGTGGCCTGGGGGCTGATCCAGCCGGCCCTCCGGGCCGAGGGGGGCTCCTCGGATCCCCATGTGAGCGAGAAAAAGGGCATAACGGTAAGCAATGAAGGAGAAGAGAAGGCCGAGAAAATTGATCCTGGGGTAGTGGAGGAAGAGAAGGTCTTGGACTACGTCGAGGTGGGGCCGACCGTTACGCTCATCCAGAGCCTGCCGTACCTCCCGCCGATCGGGTGGGCCTTCAATCCGTTTCCCCAGGCGAATCCGTGGGAGCACGTGGACATTCACAACAAACCGCCGGACGCGATCCAGAAGCGAGTCGTTCCGCCCACCTCGCTTAACGACACGGTCAACCGCGTTCGCATCGAGGGTATGTTCGAGAACGCGAGCGTTCCGGACTGGCCGCTTCGGTGCGAGGGCAACCTCAAGCCCCCGCCCGGCGGCGGAGGGGGCGGCGGTAAGGAAGAGTGGTACTGGGCGGCGAAGGTGGCGAGTCAGATCAAGATGTACGTTGCCTACGCTCGCTATGGTGCTGAGAGGGCGGATGACCAGGCCGTGCAGGTGCCCGACGGCTGGACGGTCACGATCACTCTGGCCGACGAGACCGACGGCGGCACGACCATCAAGACCAAGCAGGTGCTGGCGACCAAACTGCCCAAGAAGATAGAATGCACCAAGGAGGGCCAAGCGCCGCTAATAGTGGATTTCGTGTACAGTGACGACGAGGGCGCGTGGGACAAATTCATTCAAGCGTGGAAGCAGGATTATCACATTATCCTCTACAGCGGCCACGCGAACAGCGGTCAGTACTTCGACATCGGACCCAACGTCAGCAAGACGGAAGATGGCGAGCACAAGGGCGAGCCAAAGAACGGGTACGTCGTGCTAAAGGAGACGGTGGCCCAGACCCCTGTCGCCCTGTATGTCGGACTCGCCTGCTACCCCGAAATCCCGTACATGATGCTGGATTCCGCGTGCGTGCGGATTAAGAACAAGTACCCCAACGTCAACGCCATCGGCCATCGGAAGACGGGCGAGCAAGCTAGGGGGAACATCGAGATCGCGGACATCATTAAAGCGGTGCTGGCAGGCGGCCTCGAGGTCCTGCCGAATCTGACGGCGGAGGATATCGGCATTGATGGTGACGTGACGGTGGCAGAACGCGACGCCCGGCGGGCCCTCTTCACGCAGAACGGCGCCTCCGCGATCTGGCACAACTTGGACAAACGCGACGGCTACGAATCGGCCTGGAGGGAGAACTGGCATGCTTACACAGAGAGGCAGTTGATCGAAGGGGCTCAAGGGCAGCCACAGCAGGACGGCGAATTTGACGACGTTCAGGAAATAGCCAAAGGTGCCGAGACCGAGGCCGCCGACACGGTGGTCGTCAGCACGGGGAACAACACTTACCTCGAAACGGTCAAGGAAGGGGATCTAGATGTTTACGACAATCCAGAGAATCCTAAGAAGATCCTCGCTGGCGAAAACAAGATTGCGGACACCTCAACAACGGGGGCCATAGGACTGCTAACGTTCGATGCGAGGCAGTTCTGGTTGAGGTTTAAGGAAGTGTCGGAGGGAAGCGATCTGGCATGGTATGACCTGACGGCACTGTGGCTCGCACTTGAATATGATGCTATGCGGGACAAGACGACATTTCAGTGGCTAATTCGACAGGCGCGTGAATAGGAGATTACCATGTATGCCACTATCCGATTACTGGGTCACGACGTAAATCTGATTTTGTTGGGCATGGTTGTAGGGCTGATCTTCTTATCATGTTCCGAGACGTTGGGGGGCGAAGAAAAACCATTTAGGGACTTGTCCGCAGAAGAAATGAAGGCCGCATTGCAGGATAAAAAATATCTGGAAAGATTGAAGAAATTGCCGGACGAAGACCGGCAGGTTATTGCAAATAGCGGTATGATTGAATACCAAAGCAAGATGCTGGCAGAGCAGTATTTCGCAACAACGGGCGAAGATCGCAAGCGCTTGGCCGGCATCGCCAATGCGAGCGTTGCTCGTGACGTGGCCTATGAAATCGTTAAGACGCTGAAACTGGACCCGCGGATGGAGCCGCCTCCACAAGGCGGGAAGATGGATAAAGCGTGGTTGAGCAAGCAACTGCAAGGCGCATACGAAGGCCTGTTCCTTGTAAAACCGTCGGATGGCAAGCCCTTGGAGCAGTACCACATGGTTTTCGGTGTCGCCGAAGGCAAGCGGCGCATCGAGAAGGTGGAGAAGGATGCCGCTTTTGATGCCGCGGTTTATGCCCAGAACATCGAAAAGGAGAAGATTGTTGCGTGGGCCGAGACTGCCCTGAAAGGCAGCCGCGAGAATGTCCTGTCGCACCTGCCCAAGGCGGAGTATCCATATTTGAATGCTCCTGTATTTGGGCGAGTCGAAGTTGACATCGAGCCTCTGCTGCCATCGAGCCCGCCGGCCGCCGAAACCGCCGTGTCGAATTGGAAGGGAGCGATAGTGCTTTTCTTCAAACCCGAAGCGTCGGAGTTTAAGATGGCGGAGACACTTTTGGTCGAGATCGAGAAGAAAGGCGACTCGATCACCATCGTCAAGTGCCGGCGGGATGAGGAATTCGCAGAGGCGATGGAGGAGAAGGTCGAGGCCGCCAGGTTCATCATCGCATACGTCAGCAACCCCGGCGGGCGGGCCGAGTGGCTTGCACCGGGCGGACTCGATGAGTTGCCCAAGGGAGCGACCATCTCCCCCGCCGACCAGCAAAGCCTGGCGCTGGAAGTGATTGAGAAGCGCCGCTTCACCCGCGTCATGGGCGATCCGGGCGAGGGGCCGCTGTTCGAGGCGCTCTGCCCCTTGACGCTGGAAGGCGGCGAGCGGTCACGATACCGATACCTGTTCCGGCTCGTCAAACCGCCCGGCGCGAAGGAGCCCTTCCTCATGCTGCGCGTTGGCGAGGCCCGGCCAGGGTCGTGACTGCGAATTGGAATTGAGGGAAGAACGCCCATCCCTGAACAAGTCTCTCTCGAGTTCCGGGGACACCCGATCCGTCCGCCGCCATTCTGCACTCTGTGTTCCCCCCTCTTTTAGCCATTCCATGACCCCCCAATCCTCCCTTTGCGTTCTTGGCGCCCTTTGCGGTTAAACCCCGTCCGGACAACGCGTTACGCGTTGCCTCTGCTGTTTCTTTGTCAAATGCGAGATTTCCCCGCCGACCCCGAATGCCACGCCCCCGACTGCGACTTACGTGCGTCCGCGGGAAGTTATGCACATAAAGGTATGCACATGGCATGGATGGAAAAAGTGCGAAAAAGGGCACAAAAACCGGTAAAAACCGCCCTAAAAACGCGAAAAAGCCCCTAAAAAAGTCAAAATTCGCGCTAGCCCATCTTACCAAAGGCACCCCGTCCGCCGAAAAAAGCCCCCGGGCACTAGCGCCAGGGCCTATGGGTTATAAAAAACCGCCCAAAAATACCCCCCAAAACCTCCTCCAAAAAGTTATCCACAATCGCCGCCGCTCGTAAGTCGCACTGCCGCAGGCGCCCCGCTTTGGCCTGCGCAGGAGGGTCCATCGCCGGCCGTCGGACCCGGTCAGCCGGTCGGCTCGAAGAGCGTCACGTCGATCGGCTTTTCGGGCATCGGTTCGCCGGGGGTCGCGAGGGCCCGGCCGAGGCGAAACGCCTCCGCCAGTGCCTGCGGGCGCTCCAGAATGTCGCCGCGCGCGTCCGCCCGGTTGACGAACAGGTTGGCGAAGTAGCCGATTTCGAGCGCGTCGAACCAGTATTTCATGGTCAGGGCGACGCTCTCGAACATCTTCTTGCTCCGCGAGCCGCCCACCGCAATCACCAGGCCGCGCCG
>JAPLSS010000394.1 GCA_026398515.1 Candidatus Sumerlaeota bacterium
GCGGCATCGGCGGACGGGGCCGCCACGCCGACTCTTTCGGCATCTGCGTCCCCAGTCGCGCGGTCTGATGCGCCGACGACGAAAACGATTCCCTCGAAAGAATGATATGGCGCGGCGCCGGCAGGGAAAACAAACGCTTCATGAAATCAACGCGCGGATTGGCGCGCCGCGCAAACCGGAGCAGTGCAAGATGCGGCCTTCGCCCCTCGCCGCCGCGCAAGATATGGGATCACCAGGAGAATATTGGCATTTTTCGGTCTTTCATCGATTCGTTTCCTTGAATCGACCGGCGAGTTTGATTTTAAGTATGCTGAATCGTTTCATTGTCCTGAAAAGCAGCAAAATCCCGCTTCCCCATCCGGCGCCGCGCCGGGCGGTCCCGTGGGAGATCGCTGTAAAACCGCGCGCCGCCGGGGCCGCGCCGATTCGGTCCGGGCCGCGCCACGGGAGGCCATGCCGGCCTCGCAGGGAGCTGATCTGATGCGTTGTATCCTGGGGAACCCGGCGCTGGCGGCCGCCTGCGCCCTAACTGTCCTGTATGCGGCGCCGCGCGCGATGGGCGCGGATGAGGCAACCAAGGCCGATGTCAAGCCACTGTCGTCCGCCTGGGCCGCCACCGCGCCGACGTCGCGCGTCGCGGCCAGCGGACCCGCTTCCTCGCTTCCCGCCATCGCGCCGACGTCGCGTGTCGTAGGCAGCGGACCTGCTGCCTCGCTTCCCGCCGCCGCGCCGACATCCCGTGTCGCAGGCAGCGGACCTGCTTCCTCGCGTCCCGCCGCCGCCAACCAACCGCCCAGCCGCCCGGCGGTGGACTGGCTGAACCTGTCGCCCGACCAACTGCCCTCCTCGCCGTTGGGGGGCGCGGCGTCGCGGGGCGCGGCCAATCCCAGCGGCTTGGTCACGAACCTGTTCTATAATACGCCGCTTCGCGACGCGTTGTCGGATATCGCCACGCAGACGGGCGTCGTCATCATCCCCGATTCCACGGTGGAGGGCATCGTCTCCGCGGAATTGAAGGACGTGGCGCTGGAGGAGGCGCTGGGGATGGTCCTCTCCGTCGGCAACTTCGTCTGGCAGCGCGAAGAGGGCTACATCTTCGTCGGTTCGGGCGATCCGGAGAGCCCTTCGTTCCCGCGCGTGTGCGAGACGAGGACGATCAAGCTGGACTACGTGAAGGCCGACGTGGCGCAGCAGCTCCTCTCCCCGGCGTTCCGCAAGTACGTCCAGGCGGTCAAGGATCAGAAGCTCGTGACCGCGACGGCGCCCCCGGAGTTGCTCGATAAGATCGAGGCGGAGCTGCGCGCGCTGGACAAGACTCCCCGCCAGATCATGCTCGACGCGCGTTTCATCGTCATGGAAAATCAGGATTTGCAGGATCTGGGAATGACATGGAACTGGCCGACGCTATCCGCCGGGACCTTCACCACGTCGGACTACCACGGCGGCGGGGCGCTGGCGGCGCCGGGCGCCAACTGGCCGTGGGCCATCCAGGTCGGCTATACGCCGAACAAGGAATTCTCCAACTCGCTGATCATGCACTTGAACCTTCTGACGGAAAACAACCAGGCCACCGTCCTGGCCAGCCCTCAGGTGTTGGCGGTCGAGGGCGTGGAATCGCAGATCAGCGTGCAAAACGAGGAATACTTCCAGATCCTCACCCAGGGGTTTTACCAACAGGCGCAGCTGGAGAAGGTCCAGTCGGGCACGCTTCTGAAGATCACCCCGGCGATCGCGGCCGACGGCGAGATCACCATGAGCCTGGCCGCCGAGGTCAGCGACGTGGTGGCGCGCGGGGCGGACAACCTGCCCGTCGTTACGCGGCGGACGGCGACCAGCACGGTGCGGGTGCTGGACGGCGGAACCGCGGCCGTCGGCGGTCTGCTGGACAACCGCACCCGCGACACTCGCCAAGCCGTCCCGGGCCTCCATGCCATTCCGCTTCTGGGACGCTTTTTCACGAACCGGTCAGATTCCGACCTTTCGCGCCAGGTTGCGGTGTTCATCACCCCCCGGCTGATCGCGGAAAGAACCGAACCGATCTCGCATGACCAGGGGCAAGGGCCGCGGGCCGCCGTAGCCCCGGTCGACCGGGCCGAGTTCACCAAGGCGCTGGCCGGACTCCTGGCGCGCCAGAAGAATGGAACCCTCGAATGAAATTGCCTTCCCCCTTCCTGGTTCGCACGTTTGCATTCGGGGCTCTTCTGACGGCGGTCGCGCTGTCCGGCCTGACGGGCTGCTCGCGGCTGCGCGTAACAACGATGCAGAATTGGGAAGTCGTCGACCTGCAGCCCGCCGACGTCCTCGCCCTCATGCATCGCGCCGGGTTCAGCGACGAGGAGATCCTGCAAGTGGGCGCCGACCTGCGCAATGCCTTGGCGACGCAAGGCGCCGCCCGCATCCGCAAAAAGGACAGGACCGAGGCGATGTTCGCGGTCCATGTCCCCTACGTGCACGTGAGCACGCGCGATCGTGGATGCTTCATCTACGACATGGATGACAAAGCGATTCACTAAGCAGGCGTCAACAAATAACCTATGCAAGTGGCCCCCGACTGGACCTGAGGCCGCATGCCTCCACGATACGCACGGTCGGGAGCCGCTTGCATAGGTTATTTGTCGACGCCGACTAACGGCCCGCAGAGCTCGGAGAACCGCGCTCTGGAATACGGCCGGCCGCACACAGGCGCGGGTTGCCTTGGCGGTGAGCGCCGGCGAAGCGGCTCGGGCATCGCGACCTCGGGGTGACTTACCGGATCTACGCGCACTGGATCGCGCCGGAAGCGCCGAGCGGCTATCGGCATGGACAAAACATGGACAAGGCGAAAAACGGCGATGCAAGTCGAATAGATTCAGACGGAGGCATGGAGCGGGAAACGGGATTTGAACCCGCGACCCCCACCTTGGCAAGGTGATGCTCTACCAGCTGAGCTATTCCCGCTCAATTGCGCCATTTACTGTAGCCCGACCCCGGCGCCTGTCAAGGAAAAGAACCGCGCCCCGACGTTGAGACGTTGAGCCGGCCCCGAGGCGTCCACGGCCTCACGGCGCCGGCCGCGAGCGATCCATGTCCATCTGGACTTGGGTGACTCCGGCGTCGCGGCAGGCCATCATGGCATCGATCGACGCTTGCAGGCGCGAGTCGCGGTCGCCGCGGATGACGACCCCGGCGACGTTGCCCTGCGCCGCCGCGTCGCGGATGCGCTCGGTCAGGGTTTCGCGCGTCAGCGTCTCGCCCTGGAAGACGATCCGGCCATCCTGGGTGATGGCCACCGTCAGCGCGCGCTTCTCGCTGTCGGCGATTTGGGGGACGTCCGCCTTGGGCAGTTTGATGTCGAGCGAGGCCAATTCGTTGATGCTGGTGGCCAGGATGAAGAAGAAGATCAGATTGAAGATCATGTCCAGAAGCGGGGTCAGGTTGATCCCGTCTTCCAGTGCAAAGCGGGCCCTGGGGCGTCGAGACACAGCCATGGTTCAAGGCATCTCCTGCTATGGGACGTATAAGACCTATCGGACTTATGTGACTCATGAGTCGGATAGCAAGGTTTGGGCGTCGCCGCAACGACTAAAGCTGTCGCTCCGAACTTGAGGCGCCCCCATCTCCCCTTCACACGAACACGGCCGCGGCGTAGCCCACCACGTAGCCGGAGGAATAGTCGGGATTGGCGTCGCGCGACGTCGTCTGCCGGAGAACCCGCGCCTGGGTGGCGCCGACGCGCCGCGCCATCTCCATGACCGCGGCGATCGGCCCGGCGCCGCAGGCCATGCACGAGCCGGCGCTGACTTCGCGCAGCAGCCGGCGCGGCTCCATCCAGCGCAACGTCTCCTCGAACCGGCGATCCATCACCCGGCATTCGTCGTAATCATAGCCGTGATACAGGTCGCTGCTGGCGACGAAGATCGTGGAGACCGGCAGGTGGCGCTCCAGCGTGCCCAGCAACGCCTCGGCCATCGCCATGGCGTTCTCCTCGCTCTGATCCCCCATCAGGATCGGAACAAGCCGGAAAGACCCAAGGCCGACCTGGAGGAAGGGGAGCTGGACCTCGAGGCTGTGCTCCTGCGCCTCGGCGAGCGGCGCGTGGCGAAACAGGGTGCTCGTGCGCCGCAAATCGGCGATCAACTCGACATCCAGCGGGACGACGCCCAGCGGCGTGGCGTACCCCTCGCCGTCGTAAATGGAACCGCCGACGAAGTGGGCGTGATGGCTCGGCGCGACCGCCACCACGCGCTCGATTTCCATCCCTTCGATCTGGCGGTAGGCGCACCCGGCGGTCGCCCCCGAGAAATCGTAGCCCGCGTGGGGCGCCAGGAGCGCGCGCGGCAGGGAGTCGAGCGTGGCTTTCTTGGCGTCGCGCAGGTAGGATTGGACGGCGCTTTCCAGTTCTTCGCGATCCTCGGGGTAGAAACGTCCGGCCTGGACCGCGGGGCGAATCTTCTTCGCATCCATCGGTCGATCCTTTCCGTCCTCCTGCGTGCAATTCGGGCGCGGCGCGCCAAACAAGCTCACTCCATCGACTTTATAGCGCGGAATGCGGCCTTTCGCGACGGAAATGTCAAACGAAGCGCCCGCGCCCGAGGCAGCGCCTCCGACGCTCAGTCCATCCCGTCCACCTCGTCCAGTCAAGCGCAGCTCGGGCGCGCGATGGGCCGCGCGTCACGCGGCCACCGTTTCGAAGGCAATCTGGAGAGAGGCGTGTTTGGGGAGGACGAAGTTCAACTTCTCGAAGCCGATAACCTGGCCACCCTTGTTCTTCATCAGGATGACTTCCTCGCCCGTCTCCTCGCACACGTGCTCTTCCCGCGGATCGCCGAACCAGACGGTCAGCGAATTGCCCGCCGGATCGTAATACACCTTCACTTGGGCCATATCCGTTCGCCTTCTTTGATTGCTTCATGTCGGAATGGCGACGCGGCAATCGCGCCCTCCCAGCTCGTGCGGGGTCATTTCGCAGCGTGCTCCGCCCACAGCGCCCGATACGCTTTGTGCTGCATGTACTGGTCCAGCACGATGATCGCGGCGAAGGCCTCGACCACCGGCCAGACGCGCGGGACGATCGTCGGGTCGCGCCGCGTGACGGCCGACAGGACGGCGTTTTCCTTCGTCACTTTGTCGATGGTGTGCTGGTCCTTGGCGATGGTGGGCGTGGGCTTGACCACGACGCGGGCGATGAGATCCTGCCCCGTCGTCAGCCCGCCGGTCGTGCCGCCGGCGTGGTTCGAGCCGAAGTAGACTCGGCCCTTGTCGGAAAAGATCTGGTCGTTGCCCTGCGAGCCGGTCATGTCCTTCACCTGCACGCCCGCGCCGACCTCGACCGCCTTGACCGCGCCGATGCTCATCATGCGGCCCAGTTCGCCGTCGAGTTTCGCGAACACCGGCTCGCCCATGCCCGCCGGCAGCCCGGTGGCGACGACCTCGACCACGCCGCCGCTGGAGTCGCCTTCGCCCGCGATCCGCAGGATGCTCTCGTACATCGCGTCGGCCGCGTCGAGGTCGGGGCAGTTGAGCGACGGGTGCACGCCGTATTCCTTGCGCACGGCGTCCTTGTCCAGCTTCCGCGCGCCTTCGCGAATCTCGATCAAGTTGCGCTCGACCTCGCCGAGAACCGCCACCTTCTCCACGAACCGCATGCCCTCGTGGAAGCGGCCTTCCGCGAAGACGTGCTTATAGATCGGATCCTGAAGGCGGCGGACTTCCTTGAACG
>JAPLSS010000303.1 GCA_026398515.1 Candidatus Sumerlaeota bacterium
ACGCCACAGCCATTTCGGCATTGCCCCTACCAACCAAGCATGCCAACATGGATTGGTATTGTCCGAACGAAGTCCGATCCTGTAGGCGAGGGAGACGGCTATGAGCGATCCAGGGAAATCCGGATTGACGTGGCGCGATCATCTTCGGGCTTTTGTGAACGGGGCATGGGAAGAGACAAAGAACTGGGTCCCCGCCACGAGTTTCGCGGATGGATACGTCAGAAGCCTCTATCAACGCGCCGAAGCGATAGACGCCGAAGATATGCGCAAGATGGGCGAGAGCCTCCTCCGAGCCAAGATCGAAAGCGTGCGCGAACTCGTGGAGGCCGAGAGCGAAGAGACGCGGCAAAAGCTGGCTGTAGCAACGGTCGCTTTCTTCCAGGCGCTTGCTCAATGCGGCTTCCAGATCAAGGCCCTCGGCGAGAGAGTCCCCGCGTTGGAACTCCTGCGAGAGAAGGTCGAGCGGGCGCTGGCTTGTCCCTCGCAGATGCAGATACAGCACGCCCCATTTCAGTCGCCGCAGCTCCAAGCCGGCCAGATGAACGTCACCATCAATTACCCCGGCCAAAGAGGACCGGGCCAGGGCCCTCAGCGGCCCCTGGGGTAGCGCCGGGCGGCGAGATCCCCAGGGGCGAGACAACGCCGCTTGGGCCGGCGTGGCCCCAGCCGTGGCTCCTGCCTTCCGGCCGCCGGCCCACGGGGCCGTTGTTCGTGGGTCGCGCCGCCGAAGGGCGCCAGTTGCAGGAAGCGGTCTCCCGCGGCGATCGCGTGATCGCTGTCGTCGGGGTCGCCGGGCAAGGCAAAAGCAGCCTGCTCAGCCGCTGGTATGAGGAGGACCCTCACGCGTTGCCCGGCGGCGTCGGGCTCTTCTGGTGTTCGCCCTATCAAGGATCGGAAACGCGGAGCCGCTACCCCTTCGACGACTTCCTCGATGATCTCCTCCAATACTTCACGGGCCAGCCCGTGGATCGTCAGAATCTGCCCCGTATCGAAGACCGGCTCAAGGCGGCCTTGAGATTCCTGCAAGCCCATCCTTGCCGCATCGTTCTCGACGGCATGGAGCGATGGTTGCGGCGCTGGGCGCGCGACCCCGATGCCGGGGCAGAGAACCTGGCCGCGGACGATTGCGAGCCGGAAGATCCGGCCTTTAGGGCTTTTCTCGAGGACGTCGGAAATTGGACCGCGCCCGGCGGGTTGATCCTCGCCACCCGCGCCCTGCCCAGGGCGTTGAGGGACCAGGATATTCCCCATACCGCGATCGCCGCCCGGGGCGAAGAGTTGGAGGGACTTCTGCCAGAGGACGCGGTCGTCCTGTTGGGGCGACTTGAGGTCCATGGCAATCCGGAGCGCCTGAAGGAAGCGGCCGTCGCCTACCAATGCCATCCTTTCGCCATTCGCATTCTCGGCCGGACGCTGCACCGGTTGCACGGCGGCGATATCGAGAAATGGCCGGCCGTGGATACGTCAAGAGGCGATCTGGGAGAGTTGCTGGACAAGGCCCTCGCGCTCTGGCCCGAGGATCGGCCGCTGCTGGACCTCGCCGCCTGCTCTGTGGGTCCGGCGCCGGTCGCGATGGCCGCGGAGCTCCTGAACCGCCCGGAGGCGGAAGTCCGCGACCGGCTGTGGTCCCTGGACGAATGGGGTTGGCTCGATTCCCGGGGCCCGGACATTACCCAACACACGGTCATCCGAAAACACTTGCTCACACGATTGGGCGATGGATCACGCGGAATCCGCAAGCACATCGCGGGGTGGTGGAAAGGGCGGCGGATCCCCGATCGGCCGCAATACCTTGAAGAGATTCTGCCGCTTCTCCGCGCCGTGGACCACTTGGTAGCGGCTAAGGAAGTGAAGCGAGCGTGGGTGCTTTGGCAGGCCAAGCCTGCAACTCAATCGGATTATCCGTCGCTCGATGAATGGCTCTTTCGTTTCGGTCATCTGGAGGAGCACAACCGTGTGCTGAACCGGGTCATCGATTCCACGGAGGACTTAGTGCAAGAAGGCCGCCCTGAGTTGCGCACCAAGTTGGCCTCCGCCTACAACAACCGGGGCTTGGCGTTGGCGGTTCAGGGGCGGCTGGACGAAGCGATCGAGGATGTTGCCCGCGCCGTTGGGATTTACGAAGCTCTGGTGGAAGGCGAAGGCCGGCGCGAGTTGCGCAACGCTCTGGCCGGCACCCATAGCAACCGGGGCCTGGCGCTGACGACTCAGGGGCGGCTGGACGAGGCGATCGAGGACCACGGACGCGCCATCGAGATTTACGAAGCGCTGGTGAAGGGCGAGGGACGGCGCGAGTTGCGCAACGATTTGGCCTCATCTTACAACAACCGGGGCAATGCGCTGGCGGATCAGGGGCGGCTCAACGAAGCGATCGAGGACTATGGGCGCGCCATCGGGATTCGAGAAGCCCTGGTGGAGCGCGAGGGCCGGCGCGAGTTGCGCAACGACCTGGCCATCGCTTACAACAACCGCGCCATTGCTCTTCGGCAACAGGGGCGGCTGGACGAAGCGATCGAGAACTATGACCGCGCCATCGGGATATGGAAAGCGCTGGTGGAGGACGAGGGCCGGCGCGAGTTGCGCAACGATTTGGCAACGGCCTACAACAACCGGGGCATAGCACTTCGTCGACTGGGCCGACTGGACGAAGCCATCGAGGACGATGACCGCGCCATTGGGATTTACGAAGCGCTGGTGGAAGGCGAGGGCCGACGCGAGTTGGCACCGGATTTGGAAACCACCCTTCGCAACCGCGCAATCGCCTTGGTCGAGCGAAAGGAGTGGTCGAGCGCACGATGCGACCTGGACAAGGCCGCGGATCTTCTTCAACCCATCATCGCCGCCGGCCAGCGCCACCACCTTCCCTCATTTCTAAAAGCTGTCGGCTTTCGCTGCCTTCACGTCGGTAAGATGGGCGAGCCGGAGCACGCGGCGGCGTGGGCGAACCAGGCGTTGCGCTGGTTGATCGAGGAATTGGAGGCAGGACGAGTGACCCCCGTCCTGCGTCAAGCGGTTCCGCCCTTCCGTGATGCCCTGGCCCAGAACCGCTCGATCCTGGAACGCGCGGGATTGGACAAAGCGTTGCTGGACCGGGCATTGGCGCGCTCCCCGGTCGGCGAGGGCGCTTGAGCCGGCGCCATTCCCTTCGTCTCCGCCCGCGGCGGATCGCTCGTTTCCGCGCCTTGTTGCGCCTCCGCGCGCGAGCCTTCCTACGACGCCGGGCTGCCGGAGGGGACTTCCTCAATCTGCGCCCCGTTCTCGCGCAGGTAGACCGTGGCGTCCTCCGGCGGGGTCGTGTTGATGTAGAATCCCGTGCCCCACTCGAAACCCGCCGTCCGCGACAGCTTCGGAATCACCTCGATGTGCCAGTGATACGACACGCGGTTCGTTTCGGTGAACGGCAGGGTGTGGATCATGAAATTGTAGGGCGGGTCGTCGAGAATCTCCTTCATCCGCCTCAGCAGCCGGTAGAGCATCTCGCCCAGATCGAGCACCTGGTTCTTGGTGATCTCCGAGAAGCAGGAGCCGTGGGCCTTCGGCAGAAGCCACGTCTCGAACGGCAGGCGCGCGGCGAACGGCGACAGGCACAGGATGCCGTTGTTCTCCCACACGACGCGCACCCCGTCCTTCTGCTCCTGGTGGATCATGTCGCAGAAGACGCAGCGCTCTTTGAAGTTGTGGTACATCTGCGCCCCGTCAAGCTCCTCCTGGACGCGCTTGGGCACGACGGGCAGGGCGATGATCTGCGAGTGCGGGTGGTCGAGCGAGGCGCCGGCGTCGCGCCCGTGATTCTTGAAAATCATGGCGAACCGCAGGCGCGGGTCCTTGCGCAACTCGATCATCCGGTCGCGGAACGCCCAGATCACCTCGGAGACCTGGCGGGCGTCCAGGTCGGCCAGCGACTTGTTGTGGTCCGGCGTTTCGATGACCACCTCGTGGGCGCCGATGCCGCTCATCTTGTCGTACATGCCCTCGCCCACCCGGTTCTCCGGGCCTTCGATCTGGAGGGCGGGAAACTTGTTCGGCACCACCCGTATCCACCACCCCGGCGTGTTGCGCTCCGTGCCGGGCGAGCGATAGCTGAGGACTTCCGGCGGCGTATGCTCCTCGCACCCCGCGCAGAACGGACAAAACCCGCCCTTCTTCTGCTCGGCGCTCTTGGCGTAGGCCGAGGGGCGCTTGGCCCGTTCGGTGGCGATGATGACCCACCGGCCGATGACCGGATCTTTTCGCAGTTCAGGCATTGGACATCTCTCCCCGTGGGCAAACCTCTTCACTGCGGGCAGTTGCGCGGCGCACAACTGTCTTTTCGGCTTCAACGAGCGCTCATATTACCTGAACGTGGCGTGGGGCGTCAAGACATTTAGACCGGTCCAAAAAGGTGGGCAATGACGCGGAGCCACAATCGTGGCGAAGGCTCTCCAGCCTGTGGCCCTAGGCGCTCCGCGTTATCCCGGCATTCACAGGCTGGAAAGCCTGCCCCGCTACAGCGGCAATTCCCCTTGTTGGCCTTTGACGATTCGGATATACCGCACCGGCTTCTCCATCTTGCCGACTTCGCCGTCTTCTATCGCCCGCTTGAGCCATTTCCCAATCAGGGCCTTCTTGACGCCAAACTCGGCGGCCAGTTCGGCGGCGCTTTTGCGGGTTTCCAATGTCTTGAGCAACCGCGGCTTGACGTCATCATACTCGGTGGGCGCGGCGGCGGCCGGCCTTTCGGACGGCTCCTCCGGCTCCGGCGCGGCGGTCCCCGGCGCCGGACGCTCAAGATCGACGCGGGCGGAAGCATCCGCCTCCGACGGCGTTTGAGACTTCGGGGCAGCGGCCTCCTCCAGCGCCTCTTGCAGGCTGCCCTCGAGAGCAGATGGCGGGAACGGGCGCGCGCCGATCTTCAGGAGTTCCAGGTTCCCCGCCGGCGCCGAATCGCCCGTCCTAACGAACACGGGCCGGCCATTCTCCCGCTTCAACTCCTCCGCCGCGCCGGCCCACGTGCCGCCTTCCTTGTATTCGGACGCGACGACGAGCGCGCAGTCGGCCAGGGCGTAAATGATCTTGTTTCGCCCCATCGCGGCCCCCACGGAGAATCCCGCTTCGGGATGATACGGCGACACCAACGCCGCCCGACCGGAGCGAATCGCCTCGCGCGATTCGCCGGCGACCGCCGCGCGCAGCAGGCTGTCGGCCAGCGCGCCGACGACGGTCCCGCCGGCTTCGATGGCCGCCTGCATGGCGAGTTGGTCGACTCCCCGGGCGCCGCCGGAGACCACCTGCGCGCCCTGCTCGGCGCAGCGCTCGCCGACGGCCTGGGCGAAACGCCGGCCCTCCTCGTCGATGTCGCGCGACCCGACAATCGCCACTCCGCCCCGTTCGAGAAGCGCCGGTTCGCCCACGCCGTAGAGAATCGGCGGAGCGCTCCGTTTGAGATGTTCGCTCAGCCGCCGGGGATAGTCCGCGTCGCTGCGGCACGCCACCCATAGGCCCTTGTTCAGCCATTTCTCGACGGCCAGCGCCATGGCCGCGCCGCGCCCAAGCAGCGCCCGCAGACGCTCGGCGTCCGCACGCGGAGGGACGCCGGCTTCCCCTGCCTTCGCCAGATCCCTTTGCAGCAGGTCGGCGGGCCGCCAATCGCGCTCGTCCAGCCACTCGGCGAGGGCGTTATACTCCTTGGCGCCGAGCGGAGAAGGCTCGGACGGGTCCTGCCGGCCAAAGACGCCGCACAAGAGCAGAATCGCCTTGGCGTCATCGCTGATGAGCTGCATCGACATTACACGCGCTCCAAGGCAGAATAATGAGAGGGCAGAATAATGAAAACAACGAGTCGCCTTTCACTATTCTGCCTCTCTCATTCCGTCCTTCAACTCGAAACCTGAACCTCGAAACCTGCAACGCCTTCCCTACTCCCCATGCATCGAATTCAGCGCCAGGGCCAGCGGAAAGACCGCCGGACACCCCGCCTGACGCAGAATCGCCGCCGCCACCGTGAAGGTCCATCGCGAATCCACCATGTCGTCCACCAGCAGCGCCGGCCCCTGGGGCATGGCCCGCGTGTCCGCCTCGAAGACGCCGTCCAGGTTGCGCGCCTGCTGGAAGCTGTTGAGCATCCGCTTTTGCTCATCATTGGGGCGCGTCTTGCGCAGGCACGGGGCGAACGGCAGGCCGAGCCGTTGCGCGAAGCGGCGGGCGAAATCAGGCACGAGATTGGGATGGGTCAACGATGGGATGCACGCCACCCACGCCGGTCTTGGCTCCGGTTTCCAGACCTCCATCAACTGAAGGCATGCCTCCACCAGTTCGTCGGGAAACCGCCCCACGCCGTACTTGGCGTCGCGCACGAGCCGCCCCCATCCGGCGTCGCCCCACAGGGAAAGCGCGCGCCCTTCCTCAGCCGTGAGATCGGGGCCGATGCCGCCGCGGAATGGATAGACCTCGAAGACGCCCGTGGGCCACCGTTTTCGCGGCGCAATGCGCACAAAACTCCGTCGCACGAAGATAGCCGCCTGGTTGCTTCGGCCCTCGTCGAATGCCGAGGAGACGATCACGCGCCCCAGGCAGTTCGCGCACTTGCCGCAGGGCCGCGAATAGGGATCGTCGAGCGCCCGGGCCAGGAAGAGCATCAGGCATTCGCGCGTCCGGGTGTATTCGTCCATCTCCCGCTGTTCGGCGCGTCGCAGCTCGCACAGCCGCTGGATTCGCTCGTGGTCCATGGCGTAGTCGACGGGCGTAGCGTGCCAGCGCCCGTCAATCTTCGCCACGGGAGAAGGCGTCTCCGTAGATAAGAACCGCAGGGTCTTCTCGAGGGCGCCGCGGCCCAGGTTGATCTTCCGCTCCAGCATGGATACGAAAAGGCCGTTCCGGGCTTCGTTCAGCGCGCCCAGCACCCTGTCCACGTGCGCCTGCGGCGGGAAGGCCGTGCGGATGAAATACTCGGCGATCTCGGCGTCCTCCTCGCCGCTCAAGAGAACTCCAAACGCGCGCTCCGTCGCCCGACCGGCGCGGCCGACCTGCTGGTAATAGTGGACCACCGAGGCCGGGCGCTGGAAGTGGATCACGAACCCCAGGTCCGGCTTGTCGAAGCCCATGCCCAGCGCCACCGTCGCCACCAGGGCCTTGATCCGGTTCTCCAGGAGCATCCGTTCGAGCTGCGCGCGACGGCTCTTACGCTCCTCGAAATCGGCCACCTCCGAATGATAGGCCTCAGCGGCGATGCCGTTGCGACGCAGCCAGTCCGCCACCCGTTCCGCGTCCCGAATGGTCAGCGTGTACACGATGCCCGTTCCGGGAAACCGCGGCAGGTGTCGAGCGAGCCAGGCCAGGCGCTCCGCCTGACCGGGCAGTTGGATGTTCTGTAGAAACAGGGTCTCGCGGATCAATGGACCGCGCACGACGCGCAAGTCGCCCAACTGGGCCGCCACGTCGCGCGTGACCCGTTGATTGGCGGTGGCCGTGGTCGCCAGGACCGGGATGTTCGGCGGCAGGGCGCGCAACACGTGGACGATCCGCCGGTAGTCGGGCCGGAAATCGTGGCCCCAATCGGAGATGCAGTGCGCCTCGTCGACGACGAACAGCCCCAACCGATTCGCGACCTGCGGCAACACGTTCGCGCGGAAATCGTCGTTCGCCAAGCGTTCGGGGGAGATCATCAGGACGTCGACCTCGTTGCGGGCCAGGCGCTCCTTCACCGCGTTCCACTGGTCCTGGTTGCTGGAGTTGATGGTTTCGGCGCGGATGCCGATGCGCCGGGCCGCGTCGATCTGGTTGCGCATCAGCGAGAGGAGCGGCGAAACGAGCAGCGCCGGGCCGCGGCCTTGGTCGCGCAGCAGCCGGGCGCCGATGAAGTAGACCATGCTCTTCCCCCAGCCGGTCTTCTGGACGACCAGCTGCCGCTCGTTGCGCAGGACGCCCTCGACGCACTCCCACTGCCCCGGCCGGAACTCCGCGTCCCGCCGGTCCAGCGCCGCGCGCAGGTAGGTGAGCGCTCTGTCTTTCACGGTTGGTTCATCCGGCCGGCAGGGGCCGCACAGCCCCGGGCCCTGCCACGGTCAACCACTCCAGTGGTTTGGATCATACCGAGTCGTACAAAAACCACAAGGGAAAGGTGGCCAAGGACAACAAAAACCAGTGGCGCGGAATCGTGTTTTCGTCAATCATGTGTCAATTCTACCCAGCAAGGGAGCAGCGTAACATGCCGTATCGAGGACACATTAAGAATGGTGTCGTTGTGCTCGACGAGCCACTCCCCTTTCCCGATGGGAGCGAGGTATCGGTGGACGCTGCCCCGCACAGCTCTTCCAGCAAGGCCGTCCATAGTCCGTTGTGGGGGTTGTTTGCCGACGATCCGGAATTGATCGACCAGATTCTCGCCGATACGGTAAAAGATCGGGAACGGCGCCGGTTGAGGGACGTGGATGGCTGAGGTTCTCGTGGACACCGACATTCTGTCTGACGTTCTGAAGGCTCGCGACCGGACCGTGACGGCAAGGGAGAGCGCACACGTTGCGGAGTTTGGCAAGTACGCCGTTTCCACCATCACCGTGATGGAGATCATCAAAGGCCTTCACAAAGCCAAACGCGACGACCGCATCGCGGAGTTTCTCTCGCGACTGGCCGCGATGGACGTCTTGACGTTCGACGTGGAAAGCGCGGAATTGGCGGGACGCATCAGCGCCGACCTCGAGAGCGCGGGCCAGCCCATCGGCTTCGCCGACCCCATCATCGCCGCGGTCGCGATCCACAGCAATCGGACCCTGGCAACCGCCAACACCGCGCACTATGAACGAATCGCGCAGCTCGGATATCCCTTGCGCTTGGACAATTGGCGAACTCCCCAGGAATTGACCTAACCGTTTCCGCGATCCGTGCGCCTTCGCGTCCGTCCGTGGTCGCCTCTTCTGTTTGCGCCCGGAAGGTTGGATCGGCCCGCGCCGACTTGCGCGAAGCGCTTTTGGAGCGCGGTGGCAGAGCCGAGCGGCGACACCGCTTTGGACGGTCCGAAACCGCCGGGACCCGCCAGGAATTCGCCGCGCCCCCAAAGCGCCGTCGTCATAGTCCCCTCCGCCAGCGCGCGCTTGACCTTGACCGCCAAACGGGGCCATACTT
>JAPLSS010000788.1 GCA_026398515.1 Candidatus Sumerlaeota bacterium
GTGCGGTTGTTGCGCGACCGCGGTCGCCATGAGCTCCGGGCGTTGGCCGATTTGTTCTCGCTGGCCGGCCCGATCGCGCCGCTGGAGCCGTGGACGACGCGGTTTTTGCCGGAGGAGGAAGAGGCCGCGCGCCAACGGCTGGAGGAACTGAATCCCGAGGGGAAGCCTCTGGTGGCGCTGCATCCCGGCGCGGGCAAAGAGGACAAGGAGTGGGTTTGGGAGCGCTGGTTCGAGTTGGCCGCGGCGTTGGAGAAAGGCGGCGCGCGGTGCGTATTTGCCACGGATGACGCGCTTTTGCCGCGCGTTCAGGAGGAGATCGCGCGGCGCCGATTGGAGGCCGCCGCCGTGGCTCCGGCGATTCGCCCGATGGCGCTGCTGCTGCGCGCGTGCCGGCTGTTCATCTCGCCGGACACCGGGCCGCGGCATCTGGCCTGCGCGATGGGGGCCGCGACGGTGACGATTTTCGGCAACATGGACGAACGGCGTTGGGGGCCGTTTTGGGAGAAGGACAAGCACGTGGTCGTGCGCCGCTGCGTGTGGGACCTGACGCCGGAAGAGCTCGACGGCCTTCCCGCGAATCACCAGTGCGCGATGGCGGGGGTGGAGGATGTGCTGGCTGCGGCGGAGCGCTGGCTGGCGCGCCACATATGACTCATCGAAGGCAGAATAACGGCGGGGCAGAACAATGAAGGGCGGTTTCCCGCCGTCATTATCCTGCCCCCTATTGTTCGGGCTTCTTCTCTTGTGGTTAGCTCATCAGTTCCAGCCGCCGCTGCAGGGCCTGGTGCTGCGCCCACATCTCCGCGGGCAGGCGTTCCCCGAATTTCTTGAAGAACTCGCTGATGCGGCCCATTTCCGCGGTCCATTCATCGCGCGGAACGGCCAGGAGTTTTTCCACGTCGCCGGGCGCCAGATCGAGCCCTTCGGTGTTGATGTCCTCGGGTTTCGGCACGAAGCCGATCGGCGTGCGCTCCGCCTCCACTTCGCCTTTGCAGCGCGCGAGAATCCAATCCAGCACGCGCAGGTTTTCCCCGTAGCCGGGCCAGAGGAACCTGCCCTCCGGGTCTTTGCGGAACCAGTTGACGTGGAAGATGCGCGGGGGCTTGACCATGCGCACGCCCATGCGCAGCCAGTGCTCGAAGTAGTCGGCCATGTTGTAGCCGCAGAAGGGAAGCATGGCCATCGGGTCGCGCCGGACTTCGCCCTGCGCGCCGTATTGCGCCGCCGTGCGCTCGGAGGCCATGGTCGCGCCGACGTAGACGCCGTGCGGCCAATTGAAGGCTTCGAAGACGAGCGGCGCCAGCGAGGCGCGCCGCCCGCCGAACAGGATCGCGTCGATGGGCACGCCGTGGTGGTGCTCCAGGCGGAAGGAGATCGACGGCACCTGCGAGAGCGGCGCCGTGTAACGGCTGTTGGCATTGGCGCCGGGGATCGGCTCGCCCGTGTCGTCTTTCCTGTCCGGCGTCCACGGCTCTCCCCGCCAGTCGATGCCCTTGGCGGGGGGATCGCCGTCGTCGTCCTCCCACCAGACGGTCCCGTCGGGCTTGAGCAGAACGTTCGTGTAAATCGTGTTCCTGGAAATGGCAGTCATGGCGTTGGGGTTGGTCTTCGCGTTCGTGCCGGGGGCCACGCCGAACATGCCGGACTCGGGGTTGATCGCCCACAGCCGCCGGTCGGTGTCGATGCGCATCCAGGCGATGTCGTCGCCGACGGTGAAGACGCGGTAGCCTTTGGCTCGCATCGCCTCGGGCGGCCGGAGCATGGCCAGGTTGGTCTTGCCGCAGGCGCTGGGGAAGGCGGCGGCGAGGTACATGATCCGTCCATCGGGCCGCTCGATGCCGAGAACCAGCATGTGCTCGGCGAGCCAGCCTTCCTGCATGCCCAGGTAGCTGGCGATGCGCAGCGCCAGGCATTTCTTCCCCAGCAGGACGTTGCCGCCGTAGCCGGAGCCGACGCTCCAGATCGTGTTGTCTTCGGGGAAATGAAGGATGAGGCGGCGGTTGAGGTCGAGGTCGGCCTTGCCGTGCAGGCACTTGGTGAACTCGCCCGCCGCGCCGAGCTGTTCAAGGACTTCCGTGCCCGCGCGCGTCATGATCAGCATGTTGAGGACCACGTAGATGCTGTCGGTCAACTCCACGCCGATCTTGCTGAACGGCGAGCCGACCGGGCCCATGGAGAAGGGGATGACGTACATGACGCGTCCGCGCATGGAGCCGTCGAAAATGGCGCGGGCCTTGCGATAGCCCTGCTCGGGCGACATCCAGTTGTTGTTGGGGCCGGCGTCGTCTTTCAAGCGGGTGCAGATGAAGGTCAGGTGTTCGGTGCGCGCCACGTCGTTCAGGGCGGTGCGGTGTAGATAACAGCCCGGTAGTTGTTCCTGATTCAACTCGATCAGTTCTCCGGTGGCGAGGGCTTCGGAAGTCAGCGCCCTCTTCTGCTCCTCGCTCCCATCGATCCAGACGATGCGATCCGGCCGACACATCTTGGCGCATTCGTCGACCCACTGCTCCAGGTTCTCGTGCGGCGCCATGTTCATGAACCTCCCCTCTCCCCTTGGCAAGACGTCCCCCGCGGCGGCAGAGCCGATTCGGGCTTGGCGTGGGCGTCCGCGGCGAGCGCTTATGTGTAACGGCCCTTCGGCGGGTTGGCAACAAAAACTCGAAATCAAAAACTGTCGGGCATGCCCCGCCACGGTCTGGGCCGTCCGCAGCCTTCCGATGCGTTTTGACTCATCCCCTCCCCGATTTTGACGAAAAGTTTATTGGAGGAGTCGCGAAAGCAGGACAGGGGGTCTTCGCGACTTGGGAAGAAGCGTTGTCCCATGATGGTTTGCAGCGCGGCGGCGAAAGGACGGCGGCCATGAGTCAACAGACGGCGATGCGGGCCGAACTGGAATCCGTCTTGCGCTTGAGCCGCAACCGCTTCCGGGCGCTGGTCGACGCCATTCCCCTGCCCGTGTGCGTGCTCGACGAAGGCCTGCGCGTCGACGGCGCCAACCACGCTTACGCCGAGCTGCAAGGCAAGCATCCGCGCGAGGCGATCGGCGAATCGCCCGGGCACCCGCAATGCGAGGAGCCGTTCCCGCCGCGGGTGGCCGACTTGGCGCGGACCGCGCTTCAGACGGGCGAAGTCGGTTCGAACCTGATGCGGCTGCGCGCGCGCGGCGGCGGCGAATTGTGGCTGGAAGTGGTGGCCGCGCCCCTGCCCGACGAAGACGACAGCGAGCCGCGCGTGGCGCTCATGCTGCGCGACGTCACGCAACGCGTCGAAATGGAGCGGCGCATCCAGCGCCAGAATGAGGAGCTGGAGGGGAAGGTCCGCCAGCGCACCGCGGAATTGGAGCGTACAATCGCCCAGCTGCGCGAGACCGAGGCGCTCAAGCGCGACTTGTTCAACATGATCGTCCATGATCTGAAAGCCCCGCTGGCGGCGATGATGGGCAACCTGGAGCTGCTCCTGGAATTCGCCGCGCTGGAGGGAAAGGCGCGCGAACACGTGGAGTCCGCTCACGCGGCGAGCGACGACATGGCGCTGATGATCGGCAATCTGCTGGACGTGGAGCGCATGGAAGGCAGCCGCATGCGCATGCAGTTCGCCCCCATCGCTCCCGACGCCCTGGTCCGGCGCGCCGTGGAGCGTCTGGCGGTTCATGCGCGGCTGCACGGCGTGCAGTTGCTCCATCAGCCCGACGGGGAATTGCCGCCGCTGGTGATGGACGGCGCGCTCATCGAGCGTGTTGTGCGCAACTTGCTCATGAACGCCATCGAGCATTCGCCTGAGGGCGAGTCGGTGCGCGTCGCGCTGGAGTTCAACGACGCGGTTCCGGGGTTGCTCCTGTGCGTCGAGGATCGCGGGCCGGGGATTCCAGAAGAGGAGCGCGGGGTCATCTTCCAGAAATTCCGCCAGGGGCGAGATCGCTCCAACAGCTCGGGCGCGGGGTTGGGCCTGGCCTTCTGCAAGATGGCCGTGGAGGCCCATCACGGGACGATTCGCGTGGAGCCGGCGTCGGGGCGCGGCAGCCGTTTCATCGTGGAGTTGCCGCTCTTGGGCATGGAAGGGGAGATTGTCTGAATGGACAAGTCGAAACTGAATGTCCTTCTGGTCGATGACAACGCGAACATGCGCCACACCTTGCGGCATATGCTCAACCAGCTGGGGTTCGACCAAATCGTGGAAGCCGGCGACGGGGAAGTCGCCCTGCGCCACCTGGCCGCGCAGAACTTCGACCTGGTCGTGTGCGACTGGAACATGCCGCGCCTTAAAGGCATCGACGTGCTGCACGCCATGCGCCGCACCGAGAAGCTGCGCATGACGCCGTTTCTGATGGTGACCGCCGAGGTGCAGGAAGACGTGGTGGCGCAGGCGGCCGAGGGCGAAGTCGACGCGTACATCATCAAGCCGTTCACCGCCCAAACGCTGCACGAAAAGATCGAGGCCATCCTACGGCGCCGGTTCAACCCCACGGAACTGGAGACGCTCGCCCAGTTGGCCGAAGTCTATCGCCGCGCGCGCCGCGTCGATCAGGCCGTGCAAGCCTACAACAAGATCCTGTCCAAGCAGCCCGACTACGGGCCGGCGCTCCACGGACTGGCCGACATCGCCCGCGAGCGCGGCGATCTGACCCGCGCCGAGGAACTGCTGGAGAAGGCGATCGCCGCGCATCCGAAGTTCGCTCGCGCCTACGACGCGCTGGCGTCCTTGTATGAGACACGCGGCGATGAGGGGAAGCGGCTCGACGCGCTCCGGAAGGCGGCGGAGATCGATCCCGAGGCCGTGGGCAATTCCGAAACCATCGCCGAAATGTTCTTGGACCAGGGGCAATACGATGAGGCGGTCAAGATGTTTGAGATGGCGCTGGAGCGCGATCCGTCGGCCCTGAACACTTACAATCGCATAGGCATCGCCTATCGCCGGCAAAACCGCTTCGACGAGGCGATCTCGCTGTACGACCGCGCTCTACAAGCGGCCCCCACGAGCGCGATGGTCATGTACAACAGGGGCTGCTGCTACCTGGAATGGGGAAAGAGCCCGGAAGCGCGCCGCGCATTTGAGAAAGCGCTGGAATTCGACCCGCAATTTGAGGAAGCGAGGAAAGCCCTGGACGTCCTGGCCGCCACGGCCGAATCAGTCGCGTGAGTGCGGCGGCCCACCCCATCCATTTCGTCCCTCCCGTCCGCCAGCCGGGATGCGCCGCGCAGTCCCTTCGCGTCTCCGCGTCTCCGTGTCTTACTGTCTCCGCGTCTCCCCCTCCGCCGGCGGCAATCCCCCCTCGGTCATTCGCCGTGGGTCCAGCAGGCGTTTCAACTCCTTGGCGGAAAGGTCCGTCATCCTCGCCCCAACCTCGCGAACGCGCCGCTTCTCCTTGTGCGCGCGCTTGGCGATCTCGGCGGCCTTGTCGTAGCCAATGACGGGGTTGAGCGCGGTGGCCAGGATCGGGTTGCGCTCCGTCGCCGCGGCGATCGCGTCGCGATTGACCGTGAATCCGTCGACCGCCTTTTCCGCCATCGCCTTCGCCGCAGCGCCGAGCAGCGAAATGGATTGCAGCAAGTTATAGGCGATGAGCGGCATCATCGTGTTCAACTGGAAATTGCCCGAGGCGTTGGCGATGGCGATGGCCGTATCGTCGCCGATGACCTGGACGCACGCCATCATCGCCGCCTCGCACATGACGGGGTTGATTTTGCCCGGCATGATGCTCGAACCCGGCTGCAGCGCGGGCAGCGCGATTTCGCCCAAGCCGGCCACGGGGCCGCTGTTCATCCAGCGCAGGTCGTTCGCGATCTTCATCAGCGCCGTGGCGGCGGTCCTCAACTGGCCGCTCATCTCCGTGGCCGCGTCCAACGCCGCCTGCGCCGAGAAATGATGCTCGGTTTCGACAAACGGCAGCCCGGTCGCTTCGGCCAGCTTGGCGCAGACACGCCGCCCAAATTCAGGATGGACGTTGACGCCCGTTCCGACCGCCGAGCCGCCCAGCGCCAAGGCGTTCAAGCGTGGAAGCGCGCTCTCGACCCGTTCGATGCTCTGCGCGACTTGCGACGCCCAACCCGTCAGCTCCTGGCTCAGGCGGATCGGCACGGCGTCCATCAAGTGCGTGCGCGCGGTCTTGACCACGTCGTCGAACTCCGCCGCGCGCCGGCGCAGCGAATCCAGCAGGCGGGACAGCCCGGGCAGGAGCGTCTTGCGGATTTCCAGACAGGCGCTCAGGTGAATGGCCGCGGGGATCACGTCGTTGGACGACTGGCACATGTTCGCCTCGTCGTTGGGATGCACGGGCGTCCCCAGGGCCTTCCCGGCCAGGTGAGCGATGACTTCGTTGGCGTTCATGTTGGTCGAGG
>JAPLSS010000034.1 GCA_026398515.1 Candidatus Sumerlaeota bacterium
CGTATAATGGCCGGAGAATCCGAGCATATCGAGGCTTGAACGTGCGCATTCAGAAATCCGCCCACCAGGAATCGATGCATGTTCCCCAGCTGCAGACCTGCCGTGGAGATGTTTTTGTCGGCCGGTTGCGCGAGATAAAAACACTCCTGCAGGCGCTGCAGGATGCGCGCGAGGGTTTCGGCGGGATTGTCCTCCTGTTGGGTGAACCCGGCATCGGGAAGACGCGTACCGCGGAGGAGTTCGCCGGGCAGGCGAGGGGCCGGGGAGCCACGGTGCTCTGGGGTCGCTGCCACGAAGGCGAGGAGCCCCCGCCCTACGGACCCTGGACAGCGGCGTTGCGTCCGTTTCTCCGCTCGATCGACGCGCAGGTTTTACGGCAGAGCATGGGCGAGGGGGCGGCCGACATCGCGCAAATCCTGCCCGAACTGCGGCGTTGCCTGGGAGGGCTGGAACCGCCGGCACGGCTTCCAACCGCCGACGGCGAACAGTGCCTGTTCTCCTCCCTCGTCGTTTTCCTTCGAACGACGGCGCAGGGGAATCCCCTCGTCGTCATCCTGGACAATCTCCACCTCGCCGATCCCGGGTCGCTGAAGTTCCTCCGCCACCTCGCGGCGGAGCTCGCTGAGTGTCGCCTGCTGATCGTGGGCACCTGCCGCAATCCCGAGGAAACGCGCCGGGACCCGCTGGCCGCGACGCTCGAGGAGCTGGCGAAGACTCGCAGGTTCCAAAGGCTGCACCTCGATGGCTTGGGCAGGGACGAAGTGCGCGAGTTCCTCAGGCGTTCCTTGCCCGGATCGTCGAACGCGCAGGCTGAAGCCATTCACGCTCGGACCGAAGGCAACCCCCTGTTCATTGTCGAACTCGTACGCCAGATGCTCGCGGGGCCCGAACCTGACGTCACGATGCAGACGCTTCCCGAGGGAATCCGGCAGGCGATCGGCCGTCGGCTCGGCCGTCTCCCGCCGCAATGCATTACGGTGCTGCAAATGGCGTCGGTGCTGGGTCAGAGCTTCGATCAGGGGGCGCTCCTCCGCATGGTCGACGAGGCGCGGGGGGACGATTCCCTGGGCGCCCTGGAGGTGGCGCGCTCGGCTCGCTTGCACCTTCGCGCGGCGCAGGCGATTCGGCAGGTCTGCGGATCCGATCCAGGTCCCCGATGCGTGGAGATCCTCGACCACCTGCTCGAGGCCGCTGATGCCGCCGATCCCGCCGACCTGCTGGAGTGCGCCCTGAAGGCCGCGGACCAGGTCATGGCGCGGTACGCGCCCGACCAGGCGCTGGCCATCATCGACCGCACCTGCGCGACCTGGGAGCGGCTGGGCCGGTCGATCGACCCGCGCATGGCCCGGATCCTGCACCTTCGCGGCAGGATCCTCACCGACCTGCAGCGACCCAAGGAGGCCCGGGACAGCCTGCGGCGAGCGTTCGACCTGTATCTTGCAGGCGGCGACGCGCATGGCGCGATCGAAGCGGCTCTGACTCCGGCGATGGAGAAAGTGGGCGGGGTGTG
>JAPLSS010000916.1 GCA_026398515.1 Candidatus Sumerlaeota bacterium
GACCGCATGCAAAGCGCCGTCGTGCGCATGCGCGTGGCCGATCAAGCAGGCGGCGCAAGCGCCGCCGAACCGAAGTCGCCGGAAACGCGGCTGGCCGAGGCGCGGCTGATGATCCTGAACGGGCGCTATGACGAGGGGACCGCCGCGTTGAAGGCGCTGGCGCAAGACCAATTCGGCGAGGCCAAGTATTCGTATTATTACGCCGCGGCGCTCCTGCGCCAAGGGCTTCTCACCCCGACCTACCAGAAGCAGGAGGCGCTCGGCGCGCTGCGGCACGCGCAGGCGCTGGCCCGCGGCCCCGAACGCGCCGCGGTGATCGCCCAAGCCATTGAAGAGGCGGACAAGGTCAAGCCGCCGGCGGCCCAACGCGCCGCGGATCTGGCGGAGTAGTCGGTAAGTTCCTAGTAAGTATGGAGTCCCGCCTTCAGGCGGAATGCCCCCGGGGCCGTTATGGCGGCGAATTGATGCATTCCGCCTGAATGCGGGACTCCATACTCCGCGTTCTCATTCGCCCCCAAATCATCTCACGGCGCCTTCTGATCCGCGCGTGCGGCCACCGTCTGCCGGATCGCCTCCAGGATCGTATCGCTGTCGCGAATCTTGTCCCAGTTGTAGATGTTGAGATAGCGGCAGCGCGGGTCGGCCAGGGTGGCTTCCAATGCGTGGCGCCACGGCTCCGTCTGCCGCGACTTCTGAAACAGCCACTCCACCGCCGCCCAATACGGCGCGTCGCTCTTCTTCAACGCCTCCTGCACCCCGACATCCGTTCGCGGATCATCGGCGTGGCGATAAAAGCTCCACCCGGGACACGAGTCGGGATTCAGCCCGGCCTGATACAGCAGCTCGCCTTCCTTCCAGCCCGCGACGTGGGTGAACAGCTTGTCGCGCGGAACGCCGAGCGCCGCCAACTGATGACACAAATCGGCCAAATGCCGCCGAACGATTCCCACCTGGTCCGCTTCCGTCAACTCGCCTTCGCGGCGCAGTCCACTTGTGAATGCCGCCGCGTAGCCGAGGGTCGCCACCCCGCGGCTGGGGATCTTGTCGTGGTCCAGACCATACTTCGGGTCTTCGGACTCGGGGCGGTCCAACAACTCATTCCCATTGGGGTAATGCCAGGCGCTGACTCCGATGGAACTCTCCCAACCGACCTTGATGCCGACGAATAGATCGCGCTTCGATTCCGGCAGCGACCGCCACCATTCCAGGATAATCGGCGCCAGAGCCTCCTGCTCCGCGTGGCACGCCTCGCGGTATCGCAGGCTCATCAGGTTGGGCGCCGGCAGAACGCGCAGCTGGCGCCCCCAGTTGCGCCAGCCGATCTTGACGGCGTATTGCGGCCCCCACCCCGTCCACTCGACGTTGGAGGCGTTGGCCGGATCGTAGCCCGGCTTCGCGGGGTCCCACCAGTTCCACAGGTCCGGCCGCCCGCCCAGCCAGTTCTCGCCATCCAGTTGCACGACGACGGGGGTGTCCGTGTCTTGCGCCAACCGCAGGAAGCGGCGCAGGTTCTCCGCCGTCTTCTCGCGGGGCTGGTTCAGATACAGGAAGATGGCGCCGATGCCCACCCGCCGCCGCGCGCTCTCCGCGCAAGGCAACGCTCCGCGGATCTCGGCGAACGTCTCCTCTTTCGTGGCGACCGACGGGTTGACGTTGATGAGGATATACTGCTCGTCTCGCCTTCCGTTTTCCGCCAGGGCCGCTCCCCTTATGCTCGCGACGATGGCCAACAGACCCACTGCGCCTCGCCAATTCATGTGTCACTCCGCTTGCGACCGACCATAATCAAGCGCCGGCCAGATCGCCTGTACGGCTCTCCGACGAAGGACCCGTAAAGCCGTTCAACAGCCAATCCCGCCTTCTCAAACAATGTGCGCATCTCACGCGGCGTGTAGAGGCGAATGGATAGCCGATTGTGCTGCCTCGTGTCATCTCTCACGACAATCCAGTCCGACTCGATTCGCTGTGTCGCGAGATTCCATCGGGTCTTGATTGTGAGATTGTGGGTTACATTGGATGCCACAAAACGCCGAAGCACGCGTTCCCGATTCAGCTGGTCGATCAGGAGCCGCCCTCCCTTGCGAAGCGCGGCGGCGCACCGCTCGATCACCGCGGCGTTCTCCGAATCGGAGAAGTATCCAAAACTCCCAAACCAATTGTAGATCCCGTCGAATTCCTCCCGAAACGCCATCTCCCGCAAGTCCATCGCGAGGAAACGGCCGCTCACTCGTTCCTTCCGGAACCGCGCCCGCGCGCGCCGGAGGAACGACGGCTGAAGATCGATCCCGGTCACCGCGCAGCCCGCTCGTGCAAGGTGAATGGCGATCCGGCCGGCGCCGCAGGGAGCGTCGAGCGCCCGGCTCCCCTTCCGCAGGCGTAGCGCTTTCCGAATGAACGCCGCTTCCTCGGCGCCCAGCGCGTCGGGCCGAAGCCATAGGTCGTCGGCGAATGTGTGGAACCATTCGCTCGCGGGTTTCTCCCTCGATCGCTGAGCGCGCCTTTGCCCGGTCGCCTGCTCGACGACTCGTTCAATGAAGGACTTCTTGCGTTTCGTATAGGTCTTCCGATCGTCGGCGCACAAATCGGCCAGCTTCTGTTTCAGCCGGGCATATCTATTGCGCAGATTCGGGTTCTCACGGAGCCGGTCGCGAAACAACAAGTATTCATTCCAGTTCGAACTGCCCGATTCGACGACGTGGACATAGTGGGTTCGGGTGCGATCCGGTCCTTTGGCGAAGAAGTGGTCGCCGCGCTTCTCCTGGTCGCCGAAATACAGATACCCCAGGGTCTCGAGCGGTTCGACGCAGTCGTCCACATCCGCCAGGTCGCGAATGGCAATAGCGATGTCGATGACGGGTTTGGCGAGCAGGCCTGGGACTGATGTGCTTCCCACGTGCTGAATATCCTCGATGCGGTCGCCGAGCGCCTTGCGGATTCGCGCGGCTTCCCGGGAGAAATGCCGCGCCCACGCCGGATCGTAGGGTTCCAGCCGGACCGTCCCGCGCCTGAGGCCGATGGTCATGCGTCGCTCCGATATTGCTGTTCGCAGCATGCTTATTGGACTGTATGCTCGCACGCGCTTGGGACCTATGGAAGCTTGCTTTGTCATGCTTCGGTGGGAGCACGGGCGGGCGGGAAAGCGAAACCCCTTCGCATCGCGCCCCCTGGCGCCAGCATCCCCTTAGACGCGGATCACCGCCGCCCGCGTTTCCGGGGCTTCCGGCGTGATTCCTTTTCCTTGAGAATGGCATCCTTGAATAGCGAGTAGTGCCGCTTAAGCCGTTCGACATAATCCGGATTCCGGATCAGGTCCTGGAACAATTCGAGGAGCGCGGAAGAATGCTCCGTTTGCGTGTTCAGCGGGTCAAGCGACGGGCCTTTGAACCTCCAGGCGTCTTCCTCGCTTACCCATGATCGATGATAGAAGCTTACGTCCTCCCATCCGTAGGCGATGGTTGCCCAAGTCTGCCGGCTGAAGTCTTCACGGAACACTTGAATAATGACGCGGCGGCAATCGCAGTCTAGCTCGTCACAGTAGAGTTCCAGAAAGCCATACTTGCCCAACGGCAAGGTGGGATGGCTTCGCACATCCAGCATCCGGGTCTCGTCGAATGCCAGACGGCCAAGGCGGGTATATAGCGGGGTCATGGGCATGGAGCAATCTCCTGTTCGAACGAATCCATCTGTCGATCCAATCGGCGCACGGACCATCCACCGCGCAACGCCTTTGCCATGTCTTGCACGTCAGAAATCCGAATTACTGATTCGGAATTCGTTCAATCTCGTCAAGGCATGATCCACCCCGCCACCTGCGTCCGCAGCGCATCCATCTCTTCCGGCTCGGCGATCAGCAGCATCTTGTAGCGATGGACTTCCGGAATCGTGACGCGCACGAGGCCCTGGTCGCACCGCAGTTGCGCGCCGGCGGAACTCTTCCAGCGGCCATCGACGATCTCGCCGAGTTCGGCGATAGGCGATTTCCATTCTGCCGCCGAGGCGATCTCGATCTCCTTTGCCCCCAACAGGAAGACGACGAGCTGGCGCGAAGACGACAGAGGAGTCTTGTTGGGCGAAAGAACGATGGCGCGCGCATCGGTCGCCAGGCGCTTATCGCCGATCGTCATCTCGCGGTCGAAGCAGGCCGCGATCACCTCGCGGCCTTTGTTGATGGCGACGAGGCTTTCCCTGCGCGGCGCCACCGTCGTCTTGACCGGCGAGACGGCGGCAGTCAGTTCCATAGGCGCCGCCGTTTGCGCGCGGTTGCACAGGACGTACACCTCCTCCCCATCGCGCGTTCCTTGCCGCAAGACGGGCGTCTCCGGACGCAACGGACGCGCGGGCATTCGCTCCATCTTCTCGCGCTGAAGGATGAATTCATACAGCGCGGTCTCATTCCATTCGTGTCGCAGTTCATACGGCTCGGGAGTGAAGTAGGTCTTTCCCTTGCCGAGGGCGAATTCGGTCAACACGGGTTTGCCCTTCACGCTGAGCAACGTCTGCGCGCCGGCGAGGCGAACGTCGATGCACGGGGCGACTTCGATCGTCGCCTTGGCCGCCTCAAGAGGAATCTCGCACGCCGCGGCCAGCGCGCCTCCGAACTCGATATTCGGGTAGTTCTCGCGCACGAACTCGACTCCCGCCAGGCGCTTCAGCCGTTCGGCCCGCGTGCGTTGCCGCCAGCGGTCGTAGCTGAAATCGCCGGTGGCCACGAGCGTTCCGCCGCCTTCGACAAACTGGATCAGTTTCTCGACCGCCGCGTCTTCGGGACAGAACGAAATCGGCCAGAACAAAAGTTTCGCCTGGGCGGGCAACTGAGCCAAACTCGTCTCATTGATGACGCCAAACTCGACGCCGCAGCCGATCAGCAGATCCAGCGCGTTCTGGATCGCCGCCGCGATGGCTGTCCGGTCGCCGCCGCCGTTGCGATGGTTGTCGGGGAGGACGCAGTAGACCGACGACGCGCGGTATTCCGGCGCGAACTGGCGCAGCAGCAGGCTGGAGGCGCGATACGCCAGCAACGTCGTCCGCGGCGCGCGCCGCCCGTCGTGGAACAGGCCGAAATCGAAGACCCGGTTGTCGGGGTCGACGAGGTGCCAATTGCAGACGAAGCCCGCGCCCATCGCAAAGGATTGGAGCGGCACGCTTACATACCAGTCAATCGCCCGCTGCCACTCCTCCTCGCCCGCCGCGATCCAGTGCGGCTTGGCCTTGCCCCCCACCAGGCGGGCGGTCTCGTTCAGGCCGGGATTGACGGCGACGCCGTATTCGCCCAGCGTCAACCCGCGCCCGAGCGAGCGCTGGTCGGTGAACTTCACGCCCTTGCGGAAATCGTTGTAGGGCAGGTAGGCGTGGAAGTTGGCGAAGTCCTCGAACTCGGCGGCCAGCCACATGTCCGCCGGAGTCGATTGCGGGAGGAACCCCACCGTGACAGCCTTGTCGGGCGCGCCGGTGCGGGCGCCGTCCGTGCTGGCTTTCATCCACCGGCGCAGCATCTCGACGGCGAACTCCTC
>JAPLSS010000152.1 GCA_026398515.1 Candidatus Sumerlaeota bacterium
GCACCACGACACGCTGGCCGGCTCGAGCATCCATTCCGTGTATGAAAAAAGCCGTCAGATGTATGCTCGCGTGATCGAAAGCGGCCGCCAAATCGCCGCCGACGCGCTGGGCTTTCTAGCCCATCGCGTGAACGCTCCGGCCGGCGTGGTGCTGGTCTTTAACCCCACGGGATGGCCGCGCGATGCCGTGGTCGAATGCGCCGCGCCTCCCGCAGACGCCGACGCAAGCGGCGCGGTGGCGGTGGCCGCGGGACAAGTCGGCGCGCCGATCCAGATCATCGACGACGCCGCGGGCCGGGCGGTGTTTGTCGCGCGCGCGCTGCCGCCCTACGGGTATCGTTGCTACGAGATCAAGGCCCGCTCGGACAACTCGGCGCAGTCCCAAACGGCAACGGTCTCGAAGGATGGAACGCAGCTGGAGAACGACCGCTTGCGCGTCGTCCTCGATCCGGCCGGCGGAACGGTCACAAGCCTGGTCGACAAACGCACGGGCCGCGAGATCGTGCCCGCGGGCGGCTCGCTCAATCGGCTGGAATTCGATATGGCCACGCAGCCCGACGGCGCCTGGCATTTCGGCAAGATCCTCAGCGTCGAACCGCAACTCGATCCGGTGGAACTGCGCGTTCGCGAGTCCGGCCCGGCGCGCGTCGTCGTCGAGTTCAGCCGGCAGGTTCGAAAGTCGCCGATCACCCAGCGCGTCATCCTCGTCGCCGGCTCGCCCGCGGTGGACTTTGAAATCGCCGTCGATTGGAAGGAACTGGGGAAGAACCTGGCGCCCTCGCCGGTGTTGCGGATTGCGATGGACGCGGCTCTGGATGCCCCCGCCGTCGCCACGTACGAGATTCCTTTCGGAGCAATCGAACGCCCCTTGTCCGACCACGAGTTGGTGGCGTTGAAGTGGGCTGATTTGTCGGACAGCCGGTTCGGCATCAGCCTGTTGAACGACTGCAAACACGGCTATGCGGCGGAGGGCCGGACGTTGCGCATGACCCTCATTCGCTCGTCGGCCTTTCCCGATCCCGAGCCGGATCAGTATCTCCAGACGATTCGCTATTCCTTGTATCCTCACGAAGGCGGCTGGAAAGCGGGGGAGACGGCGGCCTTGGCGGCGGCGCTCAATCGCCCCGTCGTAACGCGCGTGGTGGAAGGTGGCGCCGAGGGGCCGCGCGACTTGCCCGCCGAAATCTCCTTTGTTCGCCCCGGCGCGCCCAACGTCGTCATCAGCGGCATCAAGCGCGCCGAGGACGACGACGATCTGGTCGTGCGTTTCTTTGAGATGAACGGCAAGGCGGCGCGAAGCGAGATTGCAGCAACGTGGCCGGTGGCCCGCGCCGCGCGCGTCAACTTCCTCGAAGACGATCAAGGCGCCACGCCGACAACCGAGACGGGCGTTCCGATTGAATTGCGCGGCCACGAAATCCAAACGCTCAAACTGCGCCTGAAGCCCGTTCCAGGCGCAACAATGACCGGCACGCGCGGCCCCGAACCGCCGCGGGATTTCTAGTCCAAATCTCCCGCGCTAACTTGATGGGAAGCGCCTGATCCCGGAGCGTCCGAAGTTCCCACCCACCCATTGGCCCCCGCGGAGAATAAGGAGAACGGCATGGGAGATGCACGCAGGAAAGAACGAAATCGCGTTCATGTGATTGCGACTCAGCATCTGGATGTGGCGTGGCTGTGGCCTCGCGCGCCGCAGGGCGAAGACCTGATGCGCTAGTGTTTCGAGATGGCGATCGAGATGATCGAAGCCTGGCCGGACAGTGATTTCGTTTTTTCGCGATCAACCGCCTGGTCGTTCTGGATCATGGACCAGCGGTATCCGGAGTTGTTCGAGAAGATCCGGCGTTACGTCGCCGAAGGCAGAATCGAACTGTGCGGGGGCGAGTGGGTCGAGCCCGATCACCTGATGCCGGACGGCGAGGCGCTCGTGCGCCAGTGCGCGTACGGCCAGTGGTATTATCAAGAGCGCTTCGGCAAGATCGCCTCCGTCTGTTGGGTCCCCGACATCTTCGGCCACGCCGGCACGATGCCGCAAATCCTCAAGAAGTCGGGACTGGACGGGTATTACTTCCACCGTTGCCGCCCGAAAGACGAGCGGGGGCGCACGCTTCACCAGTTCCTGTGGGAGGGGCCCGACGGCTCGCGCGTCTTTGCCCTGTCGGGCGAATGGGTGTATCGGCCCGACAAACAGGTCATCGCGCGCGCCCAGACCGAGCTGGAGGAATCCGGCCTGCCCGCGGTCCACGTCGTCACGGGCGGGCGTTCCGATCGGCGGATCACCATGCTGCCGGAGTGGGTCCCCGATCCCGGCCAGGCCGATGCCGATCCGCAGCTGCCCGCCTGCCGATGGAGCTCCGCGGATGACGTGCTGCGTGACATGGAGAGCTACGCCGAGCGCTTGCCTGTCGTGCGCGGCGAGTGCGGCTTTGAGTCCACGGGAACCTATACTGCCAACGGCCATGTCAAGCGCGCCAATCGCCGCGTCGAAACCCTGCTGATGGACGCCGAGAAAATCGCCTCGTGGGCCTGGATGGATGGATGGCGCTATCCCTCCGAGCAACTCGCCCAGGCGTGGCGCGATCTGTGCGTCAACCAGTTCCACGATCTGATTTGTGGATGCTCGCACCAGGACGCCATGCTGGAGGCCATGGACCTGTTCAGCGAATCCGAACGCCGGGCGCGGTGGACGATCGAACGCGCCACCGATTTCCTCGTCCGGCGGATGAAGACCGACGGGGTCCCCGGCGCCGATCCGCTGGTGGTGTTCAATACGTTGTCGTGGCCGCGCCGCGGAGAGGTCGTTGTCCGCCGGGACGACGCGGAACGGATCGAAGTGGTTCGCCGTGACGGAGCCGTTGTCCCTTCTCAGTCCGTTAGAGATCCGGACGGCAGGCCCGCGGCGCTCTTTGTGACGGATGATCTCAGCGGCATTGCCTCGGAGGTCTATTACATTTGGAGAACGAATGCCTCGTCGCCGAGTTCGACGCCGCCGGGGCGCTCATACGCCTGTTTGACAAGCGCCTCAGGGCAGAGATGCTGGAGCCGGGCAAAGCGGGAAACTTGTTGCGTTTTTATCACGACGCGCGGGACCAGGCGGAAGCCTGGGTGATCGGCGAACTGCGCGAGTTTCAGCCGGAAATCCAAATCGAGGCCTCCATCGTCGAGACCGGCCCTCTTCGCGCCTGCCTGCGTTTCACCCGTCGAACACGGCTGTGTGACGATCTGCCGCCGACGATCCTGGTTCAAGACATCAGTCTTCGCGCCGGCTCGCCCATCTTGCGGTTCGAAACGCATGGCGACTGGCAGGCGCGGGAAGCCATGCTCAAGGCCGAATTCAGCCTTTCCTTCCCTTGCGAAGCGGTCGTGGCCGAAGCGCCGTACGGCGTGGTGGAACGTTCCACGATCCGCCCTGAAACCACCGGCGCGTTGGGCGCCGATTCCGCCCCCGAAGACGGCCAGGCCAGGCGCACGCCGCCCCCCAAGCCCGATCGGCCCATGCAAAAATGGCTCGATTTTTCGGATGGAAAGAAGGGCGTGGCGTTCCTGAACAACGGCAGATACGGCTATGACGCCCACGCGCGCGTTCTGCGGCTGAGCTTGCTCCGCGCCCCGTTCATGCGCAAGGAACTCGACGAAGTCCTCGGCCTGGGGCCGTTCTCCTTCGCCTACGCCGTCATGCCGCACGCCGGCGATTGGCGCGAAGCCGACCTGCCCAAACGGGGCTACGAGTTCAACTACGATCTGCTCGCCGTCCGGCATGATCGGCCGGATCTCGTGGATCGGCGGATCTACGAACGCGTGTACACGGGACCGCGGCGCGAGCCCCGCGCGTTTGTCGCCGCCGGCGGTTCCAGCGCGCTCCTCACGGCCGTCAAGCGAGCTGAAGATGAAGACGCCCTCGTTCTGCGTCTCGTGGAAACGCTGGGGCGGGAAGCAACCGCCCGGATAGCGTTCGATCAGGCGATCCAGGGCGCGGTTGAATGCGATCTGCTCGAACGCCCGGCCGATCGAGGTCCGTGCGCCGTCCAACGGTCCGGCCGTCTCACCATCGATGGCGCCGGCCTCACGGTTTCGCTGCAGCCGTTTGAGATCAAGACGATCCGAGTTCTTCTCTCCCGCAACTGAGGTTCGGAGTGCGACCTTCAGGTCGTATGTAGCGCCCCAAATCCGGGAAGCTGCGACGACCTGAAGTTCCAGTCGCCGGCATAGGGTTGGATTTTGACTATCGAGACAAATCGGGAGGCGAAGGGAATATGAGATTTCATTGGACTGTCGTGATCGCGTTGCTGGCGCTCGTCGCCGGCGTCGTTGGCGCCGCCGAGGACATCGAGCAGGGCTTCGCCCACCCGCCCGACTCGGCTCGGCCGCAGGCGTGGTGGCATTGGATGAATGGCAACGTGTCGCGCGAGGGCGTGACGGCGGACCTGGAATGGATGAAGCGGGTCGGGATCGGCGGCGTTCATGCGTTCCATGTCGCCAACGGCATCCCGAGCGGCCCCGTCGCCTACCTGAGCGACGAGTGGCGTGCGATCATGAAATACGCCATCGGCGAAGCGGATCGTCTGGGCTTGGAGGTCTGTTTGCACAATTGCGCCGGCTGGTCGAGCAGCGGCGGGCCGTGGATCACGCCGGAATTCTCGATGCAGACCGTCGTCTGGAGCGACACGCCCGCGCATGGCCCGAAGCGCTTGTCGATCCAGCTGCCTCAGCCCAAGAGCAAAGAAGACTACTATCGCGACATCGCTGTCCTTGCGTTTCCGACGCCCGCCGGCGAACGCGGCGGGGGCGAGGGCTTTCGCATCCAGGAGTGGAAGGGCAAAGCGGGGTTCGCACGGGTCAATTGCCCGCCTCTCGATTCGAGCGAAGTCAAGCCGGACGACGTCATTGCGCGCGGGAAGATTGTCGATCTGTCCGCTCGCATGGACGCCACGGGGACGCTGGACTGGGAGGTCCCGGCGGGCGACTGGACCATCGTTCGCTTCGGCCACACGAGCACGGGAGCGACCAACCATCCCGCGCCGCCCGAGGGGCAGGGGTTGGAATGCGACAAGCTGAGCGCGGCGGGCGCCGATCTGGCTTGGCGCAATACGATGCAGAAGGTCGTCGACGACGCCGGTCCGCTCGCGGGGAAGACCTTCACCACCGTCCTGATCGACAGCTATGAAGTCGGCTCGCAGAATTGGACGCGGGAGTTCCCCGCCCAATTCCTCCAGCGCGCCGGATACGACCTGACGCCCTTCCTGCCCGCCGTGACCGGGCGCGTGGTCGACAGCCTGGAGGTCTCCGAGCGGTTCCTCTGGGATTTCCGCCGCGTCATCGCCGACTTGTTCGCCCAGGACTACTACGGCCATTTTGCGGAGCTGTGCCATGCGCGCGGGATGAAGCTGGCCGCCGAGCCGTATGGACGCAATGGCAACTTCGACGACTTCGCCGTCGCGGCGCGGGCCGACCTCCCGATGGGCGAGTTCTGGTTCGGCCGGCAGGGGGCCTGGCACACGTGGTCGTGCAAACTGGCGTCGTCCGCGGCACATGCGTATGGCCGGCCGTTCGCGGGCTCGGAGACGTTCACCGCCGGCGGCGCGAGCGCGGCCTGGATCGATCATCCTTACGCGCTCAAGGCGCTCGGCGATCATTACTACTGCCAGGGCGACAACCAGTTTATCTTTCATACGTCCGTTCATCAACCCTGGATGAACGTCAAGCCCGGCATGACCATGGGCCACAACGGCATCCAGATGAACCGCAACAACACGTGGGCCGAACAGAGCAAGGCATGGCTGGCCTACCTGGCGCGTTGCCAATACCTCTTGCAGCAAGGCCGCTTTGTCGCCGACCTGTGCTACATCGCCAGCGAAAACGCGCCGAACACTCTGACGTTGCGCGAGGAGATGCAGCCCGAACCGCCCGCCGGTTATGACTATGACGCGCTGGGCGCCGAGGCGCTCGATCGCATGACGGTGGAAGACGGCCAGATCGCGCTGCCCAGCGGCATGCGTTATCGCGCGCTCGTCCTTCCCGACGATCCGTTCATGCGCCCCGAGACGCTGAAGAAGGTCGCCGCGCTGGTCGACGGCGGAGCGATTGTCTACGGCCCAAGGCCCGTCCGATCTTCGAGCCTGACGAACCATCCGGCCTGCGACACGGAGGTCGAGGAGATCGCGCGGAGGTTGTGGGACCCTGCAAACCCGCGGCACGTGGTTCACGACGAGCCGTTGGCAACAGCATTGGCCAATCTGGGGATTTCGCCCGACTTTGAAGTTCACGCTTCCGATGGCGGCGCCAATATCGAGTACATCCACCGCCGCGTCGGCGACGCGGAGGTTTATTTCGTGAGCAACCAGCGGCAAGAGCCGGCCAGCGTTGAATGCGTCTTCCGTGTCGAAGGCCGCCAGCCCGAGCTATGGCGTCCCGAGACAGGGAAGATTGCAGCGGCGGCGCGGTGGCGGCCCGTCGCCGAAGGGAGGACGGCTGTTCCGCTCGATCTCGAACCCGCCGAGTCGGTGTTCGTCGTTTTCCGCAAGGCGGCGGACGGCGCCGATCCCGTGGTCAAGTGGACGCGCGATGGGCGCCCCGCAACCAGCGAGCTGGCCGCCGGCAATTCCCTGATCATTCGCCGCGCGGTCTACGGCGTGCTGGACGGTAAACCCGAGCAACAAAAGGACGTGACCCAGGCATTGCGGGATCTGGCGCGGAACGGCCGCCTGTCGGTTCGGGTTGACAACCAGATTGCCGGCGATCCAGCGAAGAAGACTCCGAAAGCACTGCGCGTGGACTACACGTGGCAGGGACGGTCCATGACTGTCATCGTCGCGGAGAAAGAGACGCTGAATATCCCGGAATCTCCCGCGCTAGATTCCGTTGCGCCGGCGTCCGTTGCGCCGGCGCCGGACTTGCGCGTCGCCAATGGCCATCTCACCTTGACCGCATGGCAGAGCGGAACGTATGCCTTCGAGACGGCGTCGGGCAAACACGCCTCCGTCGACGTGGGGTCATTGCCAACCGCGCTCACCCTTGCCGGCCCATGGTCGCTGCGCTTTCCCGCCGGCTGGGGCGCGCCGGAACAGGTTGAATGGAAAGACCTGATCAGCTGGCCCGAGCATCCGGACGAAGGCGTGAAGTATTTCTCCGGCACGGCGACGTACGTAACGGAGTTCGATCTGCCCGCCTCCGTGTTGGGCGGCCACCGCGTCTGGCGCCTCGATCTGGGCGACGTCCAGGTCATCGCGGAGGCGAGCCTGAACGGGAAGGACCTGGGCATCCTCTGGAAGCCGCCGTTCGCCGCGGAGGTGACCGGCGTCATCCGTCCGGGCGCCAACCGGCTGGAGGTTCGCGTCACGAACCTGTGGCCCAACCGCCTGATCGGCGACGAGCGGTATCCGGACCTGGTCGAGCGAAAGGCCAAAGGCAAAGGCGATCGCGGCAGCGGAGTTGTGGAAATTCCCCAATGGGTGTGGGATGGCGGCGCCATGCCCGCGACCACGGAGCGCAAGACCTTCGCCACGTGGAAGCACTACTCCGCCGACGCGCCGTTGCTGCCGTCGGGCTTGCTCGGTCCGGTCCGGCTGCTGGCCGGCGCGACAACGGAGATTCCGTTGAACTGACGAAGCGATCGAGAGCGTCGCGGACGATGCCGTCGGCGCGCCGTTGACGATCTCAGACCCGATTCCGCCGGTGTGGAGTGAGCCGCCGATGATCTACCCGCTGCGATTCAGAGAAATCCTGCGATCCTACGATTTCGGGGAACGGTGGATACCCGAAGCGTTCCCCGCCAAAGGGCCGTTACCTGCCGAAGGCCGCGTCACCGAGACGTGGGAGGTGTGCGACCGGCCGAAGGGGTCCAGCGAAATCCTCAATGGCCCCCTGGCGGGGCGGACGCTGCGGCAGGCCATCGAGGCTCTGGGCGCCGACCTGCTCGGGACCGACATCCTCGAGCGCTTCGGCGGGGTGTTCCCGTTGCTCATCAAGTTCCTGGACGTCACCAACCCGCTGGTCGAGCAGTCGCACGAATCGGACGAACTCGTGCGACGCCGCGGGGGCGGCGACTACTTCGGCAAGACCGAGGCGTGGCACGTGCTGCGCGTTCGGCCCGGCGCGCGGGTCCAGTGCGGGCTGCGGCCCGAAATGACGCGGGAGAAGTTCGAAGAGGCCCTGCAGCGCGCGGCGACGCGGGAATGTATGCGAGAGTACACATGCGCCCCGGGCGACACCTGGCTGCTGTACGCGGGCACGGTCCACGCGGCCACCGGCGGCGCGCTGCTTTACGAGATCATGCAGAACTCCGACGTCTTCACGCTGCTCCGCGTGCCGCGGGGGATTGACGACCCCGAGGAGCGGCGGGAGGCGGCCCGGAGTATCGCCGAGACGGTGGACCTTGACGATCGCACCGACCGGAAAATCCATCCGTTGTCTTTTTCCGAAGGGCATAATCAGCGCATCTTTGTCCTGGCGTGCGACCACTTCGTCCTCGAACGACTGGAATTGGCCGGCGATTTCCTGCTGTCCGCCTCGCCGCGGCGATTCCGCGTTTTGACGGCCGTCGAGGGCGAGGTTGACGCGCTGTGGGCCGCCGGCGGCGAACGGTTGACCGCCGGTCAATCGATTTTGCTGCCCGCCGCGATGCCGGACCTGACGCTGCGCCCGCGCGGCCAGGCTGCGCTCCTGGCGGCCTACACGCCCGATTTGGTCGCCGACGTGATCGAACCCTTGCGTCAGCGCGGCTTCCCTGCCTCCGCGATCGCCCGGTTGGGCGGAAAGTCCATCCATAACCCCCTATTCGCCATGTTGGGCGTCAAGGAAGGAGAACGCCGGTGAAATCTGTCGCGATGAGGTCGTCTGAGCCGAGCAAACGCCGCCCGTCGCGCCTGTTGTGCGCGTTGGTCCTGTGGCTTGCGCTGTCGGCTGCGGCCGGGGGCGCCGCGACGGGGCAGTATCCTTTCCAGGACCCGAACTTGCCCATGGAAGAGCGCGTGAACAACGTGGTTTCCCTGATGACCCTGAACGAGAAGATCGAATTCCTCACCGCGCGCGGCGGCGCAGGCGTGCCCCGGCTTGGCATCCCATCCGCGGGCCGGGTCGAGGGCCTTCATGGCTTGTCCATGGGGGGGCTTACTCCCACCACCATTTTCCCCCAAGCCACCGGCATGGCGGAAATGTGGGACACGGATGTCATGCGCCAGGCCGCCGAGGTGGAAGGCTATGAAACGCGTTACGTGTATCAAAGCCAAAGCGGGAAGTTTAATCAGAGCAAGTACAAGTGGTATGGATTGGTGGTCCGAGCGCCGGATGCGGACCTGGGCCGCGATCCGCGCTGGGGACGGACCGGACAATGTTACGGCGAGGACCCGTTCTTCAACGGGACCATGTGCATGGCGTTCGTCAGGGGGCTTCAAGGCGGGGACCCCAAGCACTGGATGTGCGCGTCCCTGCTGAAGCACTTCCTTGGCTACAACAACGAGAATGGCCGCTACGGCTCTTCGTCGGATTTCGACGAGCGGCTGTTCCGCGAGTACTACTCGGTTCCATTCCGCATGGGTTTTGAAGAGGGCGGCGCGCGGTGTTTTATGGCCGCCTACAATGCCTGGAACGGAATTCCCTGCGCGGTGCTTCCGGAGATCGAGAACGTGGCGGTCAAGGAATGGGGCGTGGACGGAATCGTTACCACCGACGGCGACGGCTTCGAGCATCTGTTCCAGAAGCATCACTACTTCGCCAACGCCGAGGAAGCCGCGGCCGGCTGCGTGAAGGCGGGCGTCAACCAGATTTCGGGCAATTACAGCGCGGGCCTTTCCAGCGCCTTGAAGAACAATCTCGTTTCGGAAGCAGAGATGGATAAAGTGGTCAAGGGCACTCTCCGGATCTCTGCCCGGCTCGGTTTGCTCGATCCGCCGGAGAAATCGCCGTACGCCAGGATTGGCCAGGCGTCGGAAACCGAACCCTGGGCAACGGAGAAACACAAGGCCATCGCACGGTTGGCGGCGCAAAAATCGATTGTGCTGCTGAAGAACTCCCAGGGTCTGCTGCCGCTGGATAAGACCAAGTTGA
>JAPLSS010000928.1 GCA_026398515.1 Candidatus Sumerlaeota bacterium
CGCGGCGGATTCAACGCGACGATCGTGGCGCCGGGGATGCCGCCGATGCGGTCGCCGCGCCGCAGGTCCGCCCACAAGGCGCCGGACCCGCGCGCCGCGGCCAGCAAACCGCGATACGCCGCCGAGTCGGACTCCGACGGCCCGTGCAGCACGAGGTCGGCCGGGATCGCACGCAATACGGCGGGGAGTCCTCCGATATGGTCCGCGTCGGCGTGCGTGGCGACGATCGCGCTCAGGCGCTTGACGCCGTGCGCGTTCAGGTAGAGCGAGGCGACACGAGCGCCGGCGTTGGCCGCCCTCAGCGGGCCGCCGTCGATGAGCAGGTTTTGGCCGCTGGGAAACTCAATGTAGATCGAATCGCCCTGGCCGACGTCCAGCACGCGCACCATCAACTCGCGCGCGCGTTCGGCGCCAAGGGGAAGCCAAACCAAAAGCGCCAGCAACGCGGCCCCATGGACCCACAAGCGAGCGCGGGCGGCTTCGTGTTTTCCGGGAGCGTCGGCGCGCCGAAGGTACGCGCCGGAGAGGAGAACCATGCCATACGCCCCGGCGGCCCACCACGGCAGCGGCCCCACCGGGAAGGCCGCCCATCGCGCCTCGCCAAACCCGTGCAGCAGGACGCGGAAGATCTTCAGGTCCACCGCGCACAGCCAACCCAACGCGGCGGCCAGCCCGTCGTTCAAATGGCCAAAGAGGAGCAACAGAAAGCCGACCACCACGCTGACGCTGCCCAATGGCAGGACGAGCACGTTTGTGAAGACCGCGGCGAGGGAGACCTGGTGGAAATAGTAGGCCAGGAACGGCGCCAGGCTGATTTGGATCGCGGCGGAAATCAGAAACGGACGCGCCACGATCGAGTGAAAGCGCATCATCCACCGCCGCCGGCGAGGCGTGAGATGATCGAACCGAATGCCCGCCAAGTTCTCGAACGCCGGCGCCAGCGTCACGATGGCAAACACGCACATGTAGGAGAGCTGGAAGTCCGTTCGCCACAGCGCGCGCGAATCGTCGAGCAGAGTCGCCAGCGCCGCCACGGCCAGCGTGTTCAGCGCGTCGCTGGGACGGCCGATCACATTCGACAGCGCAAAGATGCTCGCCATGATCGCCGAGCGCACCACCGGCGCGCGAAAGCCGACCAGGAGAGCGAAGCCCCACACCAGGAGCGCCGTGGCGGTCCACGCGACCTTCCACGGCGCGCCGGCGAGCCGCAGCAGTCCGAAGACCACCAGGGCGACCAGCGCCGTGTGCAGACCGCTCACCGAGTAGAGATGCGCCAGACCGCTGCGTGCAAATTCGTGCTGGGTTTGCCGGTCCAGCGCGGAGGCTTCGCCCAGGAGCATCGAGCGCAGGAGCGCGGCCTCCTCGGCGCCCATGACCCGTTGAAACAGGCGCACGCCGGAGGCGCGAAAGCCCGCCATGCCGCGCTGAAAACGGTCCCACGGGCCGATGCCGCCCGGCGGGTCGGAGATTTCCACGCTTTCCGTGGACGAGCACGTCAGCGAAGTCAGGAAGCCGTGCGACCGCAGAAACGACCCATAATCCATCAGATCGGGATTTGTTGGCGGCTCCGGGCGACCGACAAAGCCCGTCGCGCGGACGACTTGGCCGGCTTGCGGCGGATGGCCCGTAAACGTCTCAAGAGCCTGGCCCGTCAGGGCGAGCCGGATGCGCCCCGGCAGCGCGATGGCGCGCCCGCGCTGCTCCACGGTCAGGCTGCCCACGGTCAGGACGATCGCATCCGCGCGGTCTTCGGCCGCGCCTTCGACGAGGCCCGTCGCAACAGCGGGGCCGCCGCGCTCCAGGCTCTCCAACGTGAGGTCCGCGGCGGCGTCCTCTTGCTCGAGCATTTCCTGGCGCGTCAAGCCGATCATCGCGAAGGCGGCCAGGATCAACGCGCCCCGCGCGCGCTCCGGCTGGCCCGGCCGCGCTCGCCGAAGGATCAGCCACCCTTCGGCGAGGATGAGGAGACCCAGCCCGGCGAAGAGCGACCACAGCGGCGGGTTCAGGGCGGTGGCGGCGACCTGTCCCGCGATCAAAAGAAGCGCTACGTGAACCAAGGGCCGCGGCACGATGGGCTCTCTCGTTGCGAGTGTGAGGTGTCAGAGTGTTCCAGGAGGCGCCGACGGCCAATCCACGTCCATCCCGTCAATCTTGTCCATCCCGTCCAACTTCACCGACGTGCGCCTGGAATGCCGGCTCCGTCCCGTCGAAATAAAAGAGGCGGATGCGCGGGGACTCGCAGTAAAAGGATCGGAAGCCCGGCTTCCATTCCGCCTCCAGATGCCCCACGCCTAACACGTAATAGACATACTGTGCAATCTCAGGATTGGCGTCCGGATGCTCGAGAAACCGCCCCATCCCGTAAGTAGTCATCATAACATAGCATGGGCCCGGCGGAAAGGGGCCGACGTTCAGTCTGTCTTTGTCGCGCAAGTCCCCGAAGCGATAATTCATATCCGCGCAATCGGGGCCATAGCCGTCGGGGATGATCAGCGATCCCGCGGGGACGTTCGCCTTCATGTAATCATAACACTCATAAATCGTGCTGCGCGGTATGTAATATAAGTACCGCAACGTGTCATGCAACGGCCAGGCAAGCGCGAACAGCGCCACGATTGTCACGGCGGCTTTCGGCGTCACGCGACGTCCAACCCCCGGAAGGCGCCGAGCCGCCTCGCCGACGAACACGATTCCACACCCCGCCAACGTCGCGAAGCAGGGAATCGTTGTTTGCAGGTATCTTTGAAAGTGGGGATAGGGACGCGCAGTGGCCGTTTCGAGCAGAGCATAATGAAACGCGACCCATCCGCCGACGAGCCACGCATCGCCAGGGCGCCGTTTCAGCAATCCGCCCCAACCCATCACGGAGAAGGCCAGCAGCGCCGGTGTCAGGCCGGGCCACAATCCGGTGCGGAAATAGTCGGTCATCGCCTCATCGAAGGGACTCACCTTCATGCCGTCGGAGTGTTCCGTATAGCTCTTCTTGACGGCGCGCCGCAGGCCCTTGTACAGCGTATCCGGACGAAACAGAAAGTCCGGCGAGAGAACGAAGAACCCCACGAGAACGAAGAGCAAGGCCCATCGCAGGCGGCAAGGCTTTGTTGCTATCCCCGAATCATCATTCGCGGATTTGGCGCGCATCCAGTGCGCGGCGATGAGCGGAATGAGCAACAGTCCGCCCGTCCATTTTGTGCTCAAGCACATGCCGGTCGCGAAGCCCGATGTCTTGCTGTCCGTTCTCCGGCCGCGTTGAATGACATCCACGAAGAAGATCATCGCCAATGTCGCCAACAATCCCAGCGGCATATCTTCCTTCATGTGGCGCGAGCCCAGCACGGCGATTGGCGCCACGGCCAATGCGAGAGAGGCCATCCACCCGGCGGCCTCGGAATGAAGACGCCTTCCCAGAAGAAACACGAGACCGACCGTCGCGGTCCCGAACAACGCCATGTATCCGCGCCCGAACCAGAGATAGAAAACGTCAAGGCTCATCCCGAACGGGCCGAATCCGGGGAAGAATCTATGCCCGAACTGATAGACCCAGCGGACGGGGTAGTAGAGCAGGAAGAGGGAGTTCAGCAGAAAGGAGGGCATGCTCGAGCCGTGGTCGAATCCGGTCTTTAACAATTCGAGCGCGGTGTCGCGCTTGCCCACTTCATTGGGATAGGTAAAGACCGGCGGCAATAGGTAAGTATTATAGGCGACGCGCAAGACGAACGCGCCGGCCAGCAGCAAGGCGAAGAGTAAGCGTTTGAAACGGGGCATGATTCACAGAATCCTTGGTTTTCTTTGGGAGTATGGAGTCCCGCCTTTAGGCGGAAGTCTTGTCCAGGGAATTGCATCCATCCCTTACATTCCGCCTAAAGGCGGGACTCCATACTCAAGCGCTTTGCTTAGCTCGCCTTCCCTGGCGGACAGACCGCGTCGATGGCGCGCAGTTCCTCCGGGGTCAGCTCCCCATCGGCGGCCAGGGCGTTCTGGCGCGCCTGCGCGGGCGACTTCATGCCGGGAATGGGGCACGTGACCGCCGGGTGGGCCAACGTGAATTGAAGCGCGAGATCCACCATCGAACGCCCGTCGCGCACGAGCGGCCGCAGCCGCTCCGCCAGCTTCAACCGCGCCAGGAGCTTCTCCCGATTCTTGCCCGAATTCCACGACGCGCGCACGCTGTCCTCGAACACCGTGTCGGCGGTGAATTTGTCGGCCAGAATGCCCTGCGCCAGCGGGCCGCGCAGCAGGACGCCGATGTTCGCCTGCTGGCAGTAGGGCAGAATCGCGTTCTCCGCCACGCGGTTAAGAATGGAATAATTGATCTGGCAGGTGGCGCACTGGCCGTTGACGTTGATCGCCTTGAGCGCCTCCACGTCATCTGTGGAGATTGCGTACTGGCGAATCTTGCCTTCCTTCTTCAATTGCTCGAAGGCTTCGACAAAGAGTTCGGGGCGCTCCGGCTTCGACAAGTGGCATTGATAGATGTCGATGTAGTCCGTGGCCAGTCGGAAGAGGCTGGCATGGCAGCATTGGTAAATGCTATGGACGGATTTGTATTGGAGCGAATCGCCTTGGCGGTCTCCCCAGTGGCCCACCTTGGTGGCCAGATGCGCGCGATCGCGCCGGCCCTGGAGCGCCTTGCCGATGTAGGTCTCGCTGACCCCGGTCCCGTAAGCGTCGGCGGTGTCGATTAAGTTGACTCCGGCGTCCAGGGCGGCGTGGATGGTCTCGACTCCCTGCTTCGCGCCGACCTCGCCCCACTGTCCTCCGATGGCCCACGCGCCCATCGAGACGGCGCTGACTCGCCAGCCCGTTTTGCCCAACACTCGAAACTTCATTGCGCGCCTCCTCTTTCCAGCCGTGCGGTTTTGGCGAAGAATATGAGGGGATCGACGGGAAGGCGCAAAGGAAAATCCGACTGTCTTCGGGAGACGCCGGTTTCCCCCCTTGCCCGGGCCGCGCGGGAAAGCCTGCGCCCCGCTTTCCGCAAATCGCGCGCGGGGCTTGCCCCGCCCTGTTTTTTCCCGCATGATACAGCGAGATGCCGGGCTAGGCTCCACTCCACGAACGCGGGAGACCCAAGGGATGAACAACATCTCCAAACGACCGTTGAAGGACCTGGGCTATCATTTCATCGAGGGCGAGCACCTGCCGCCCGGCAAGGACGAATACTACCTGCGCCACGAGCAGGCGCGCGACGGCCTGCACTACCGCAGCCTGACGGCCAAGGAGATCGAGGTGCTCGTCAAGAACGAAAACACCTCCGACGACTGGAGCCGCCTGTTCGTCACCGACCGCTTCAACCCCGAGCTCGTCCAGCGCTGCCAGTTCTACGGGATGACCCGCATCGGCGCGCTGGAGGACTATTACCTCGAATACCACGACCTGCGCCTGCCCGTCGGCCTTTACGACAGCACCATTGTCTCCTGCGACATCGGCAGCAACGTGGTGATCGACGGCGTGCGCTACCTCGGCCACTACATCTTGGGCGACGAGGTGATCCTGCTGAACGTCGACGAGATGCTGACGACGAACTACGCCAAGTTCGGCAACGGCATCGTCAAGCAGGGCGAGCCGCAGGAGGTGCGCATTTGGATCGAGGTCTGCAACGAAAACACGCGGCGGGCCGTTCTGCCGTTCGACGGCATGTTGCCCGGCGACGCGTTTCTGTGGGCCAAGTACCGCGACGACGCCCCTCTCCAGGCGCGCTTCAAGGAGATGGTCGACGCGCGCTTCGACCGGCGCCGGGGTTTCTACGGCATCGTCGGCGACCGCACCATCATCAAGGACTGCCGCGTGCTCAAGGACGTCAACATCGGCTCGGACGCCTACATCAAGGGCGCCAACAAGCT
>JAPLSS010000063.1 GCA_026398515.1 Candidatus Sumerlaeota bacterium
GCAGCCGGCGCTGGAGCCGATCGGCGCAGCGCTGTTTCTGCTGGGGCTGCTGCGCGCGCTGTGGACGATGCGTCGCGGCTCGGCGCTGGCGGCGGTGTTGCTGTTGTGGCTGGTCTGCGGAACCGCGCCGACGGTCTTCTCCAAGACCGATTCGCCGAATTTCCTGCGCACGCTGATTCTGACGCCGTGCGTGGCCGCGCTGGCGGGATGGGGCGCCGATGGGATGGCGCGATCCGTCGGGCGGCGGTTCGGCCATTGGATCGGCAACGCGCTGGCCGGGATTCTCGTCGCCTCCAGCGTGACGGTGATGATGGCGTTGTATTTCCTGGTTTGGGCGCGGATGCCTGAATTATGGAGGGATTTCTCCGGCCAGGCCGACCAGATCGCGCGCTATGCGTTGCGCGCCGGGGAAGGCGAGCGCGTGTTCGTGCCCGCCGCCATCGCCAAGGAATCGTACACCTATCGCTTTCTTGCGTCGGACGCGCGGCGCGCGAGCGTCTTTTCTCCCGAAGCGGCGTTCGGCCGGGACCCCGAGCCAGGCGTCGATCACCTCATCGTGGAGTCCGATTCGATTGATGCGCGGACGCGGCTGGCGATTGCCCGGTATTTCCCGAAGGTTGAATTGGCGGCGGAGTTCCCGATGGAAGGCTTTGGCGAAGAGGGACGCGGGTGGATCTGGGCGCGGGCATGGCGCGTGCGAGCGGCGGAGCTGCTCGGTCCCGAAGCGGCGAAGAAGGCGGGGGAGGGGTGGGAATAGGTTCGTGGTGACGCCTTTAAGCGTTTAGCCCCAACGCCTGAAGACGTCGCTACGGACTCAGCAACTCAAAAAGGGGCAGCCCATGGCAGAGGCCGCCCCTTGCGATGTCCTTTCGTACGAGTTGCGGTTACTCCAGATTGTGCGCCCGAAAGGGATAGCGGGGCATGTTTTCGGCTTTGTTCTTGTAGCGATAGGCCTGGCCGGTCAGGCGCGTCGTCACTTCGCGATAGAGGCCGAGAACGCCGACGTAGCGCGTGTCGACGGTGGTGTTCATGACGCCGTCGGCGCCGAGCTCCTGGCGCGCCATCTCGACGAGTTTTCCGTATCCGGAATCGCCGAAGCTGAAGAGGAAGAGGAAATTGTAGGAGCTCGTCTCGACGGTGATCGGCCCGAGGAAATCAATGTCTTCGGCGCCGAGCACGATCTTGTAGTCCATGTTCGAGTTGAGCGCGTTGGGATGCGTGACGTTGGTGGCGACGACCGATGAGGGCGCGGCGCCCGGCCCCATATTGGCGATTCTGGGACCCGCGACGCAGCCGATTCCCGCCAGCAACAGGGCGCACAGAGAGGAGCAGACCAACAGGCGTTTGGCCATTGAAGCAATGCCTCCTGGAACAGAGATTAGATGGGAATGACACGCGGCAATCGGGCCCGTTTCCTCAGAACACGCGCCCCCGCGGCAGCCTCGAACCCGCCCCGGCCCGCCGTTCCATCTTCGACGGCGAACCGTGGCGTGTGTCTTGTGCACGATGGCGCGCGAATTTGTCAACAGATATTGTTGGGAATGCCGGGCGTTTGAGTGGCGCAGGCTTTCCAGCCGGTGGTTTTTCCTCACCGGGCATGCGCAGAGAAACGGGCTGGAAAGCCTGCGCCACTCATGAAACAAGCCCGCTCGGGATACGAGCGGGCTTGGGAGTTTTTTCCGCAAGACGCCGGGAAACCGGCAGGGTTACCGTTTCGAGAACTGGAAGTGCTTGCGCGCGCCGGGCTGGCCGTATTTCTTGCGCTCTTTTTCGCGGGCGTCGCGGGTGAGGAAGCCGGCCTTCTTCAAAACAGGCCGGTATTCGATGCTGGCGGCGCACAGCGCGCGGGCGATGCCGTGGCGAATGGCCTCGGCCTGGCCGACCACTCCGCCGCCGGCGACGTTGATCAGCAGGTCGTACTTGGTCGCCGTGTGCGTCTCCAGGAGCGGCTGACGAATGACGTGCTCCAAGGTGACCTGGTCGAAGAAATACTTGTTCGAGGGCTTCTTGTTGATGGTGATCTTGCCCTTGCCGGGCCGCAGATAAACGCGGGCCGTCGCCGATTTGCGGCGTCCGGTGCCCAGATATTGCTCCAACGCTTCAGCCATGGGTTACTGCGCCTCCTGCGCGTAGCGATTGCGCAACGCGTATGGTTCGGGGTTCTGGGCCTTGTGGCGATGCTCGGGGCCGGCGTAGACGCGCAGGCGCGTCAGGGTGGCATCGCCCAGGCGGTTCTTCGGCAGCATGCCTTTCACGGCAATGCGGACGATCTCGCCCGGCTTCTTCTCCTGGATTTCGCCCGCGGTGGCCGCCTTGATGCCGCCCGGCCAGCCCGTGTGGTGGTAGTAGACCTTGTCGCGCCACTTGTTGCCGGTCAGTTTGATCTCGCCGGCGTTGATGATGACGACATGGGTCTGCATGTTCGCATGGGGGGTGAAATTCGCCAAATGCTTGCCGCGCAACAGGTGCGCCGCCTGGGCCGCCAAACGGCCCAGCACCTGGTCTTTGGCGTCTATGACGTACCACCGTTCCTTCAAATCAGTCGGCTTAGCCGACATCGTCTTCATTGCCTTCGCTCCTCGGGAACCGATGAAAGCGGGTTCTTATAGAGAGGCTTCCCATGCGTGTCAACGATGAAACAGGGGAATAGGAAAGCCTTTTTTTGCGGTCCCAATGCATTCCCCCCTATCTGAGCGCGATTTGCCGCGCACGGCCGCTCGAGTAGGGAAAGAAGCCCTGATTTGCTCGAAACGCGACAATTGCGCTCAGAACCCCAACCAGCGCCGCACGGCCGCCTCGATTCTGCCTAACTGATCGGCCGGCATTTCCCCCCGCTTCCGCACCAGCTTGGCGTGGGGCACTGTGACCAGATTTTGGCAGTCGAAAACGCCAAGCCGCAGAAAGCGAATGCGGACTTTCACCTCGAAGCGAGAACCGCGTGGGCTCGACGTGTGCGCTACCAACGTCGCAAGCGAGCGATCCGGCGGCTCCGTCGGCATGCTGAGGCAAAGACACGGACGAACCTTCGCCGCCAGGCCGAGATCCACCATCTACACTTCGCCGCGTTTAGGACTGGGCATCGGCTGCCTCACGGGCATCGAGTTCAAGGAACAACTCTTCGGCGGCCGCCACCAACGCTTCCTCAGGCAGTTCCTCGGGCGTCGAGGCAAAGGCGAGGCGCAGCACCTCCATCGCGGCTTCTTGCTTCTCGTCCTCGCTAAGGGCTCCAAACCAGTCGAGCAGTTGGCGCACGGCGGTTGTCATGTGTCGCCTCCTTCGGAACTCATTTCCGATTGCTAGAGTATCGCACGAAACCGCCGGGGAGCGCCATCAACAAATGACCGGGCGGCCCATGGAAGCCCGCCCGGTCGGAGAAAACGCCTAAAGGCGTCACTACGAACTACGAACTACGAACTTCGCACGCCGCACTCCGAACTTCTAGTGCTTGTGCATCGCCTGGACGGCGACGGCCGACCAGTCGGGTCCGCCGAGGCTCTTCACGTAGTCGAACATGATCTTCTTCAGTTCCTCGGCCTTCTGAGGATGCTTTTCGATCACATTGTTCTTCATCTCGCGGTCTTCGACGTAGCGGAAAAGCTCGTGCGGGCGATCGATGAAGTAGTGGATGTAGGCCCACTCGTGATCGTTGATGCGGCACGACTGGTTGTAGTGGCCGATGTAGGCGTAATCGTGGACTTTCTCGACCTCGCCCTTCATCAGCGGCAGGAGGTTCGCGCCGGTTATGCGCATGAAGCGGGTGTTGATGCCGAGGAAGTTTAAAATCGTCGGCGTGATATCGCAATTCTGCACGAGCGCGTCGTATTCCTTGCCCGCGCCCAGCCCTTCGGGATGGCGGATGAAAAACGGGATGCGCACCAGCTCTTCGTACGGGAGCGGCTTGGCCTTGCGGATGATGCCGTGTTCGCCGAACGGCTCGCCGTGGTCGGAGACGAAGACCAGCAGCGTGTTGTCGAGCATGCCGGCGCTCTTGAGGTAATCCAACAGCACGCCGTCCCACTTGTCGACGAACGAGCACAGGCCGGCGTAGAGCGACTTGGTGTAGAGGACCTCGTCGGGGGTCATGTAGCCTTCGGTTTCGCCGGGGATCGGGTGCTTGACGATCGTGCCCTTGAAGCTCGGGTCGGTGTACATCTTGTCCCAGGGCGACGGCGGGTCCCACGGCTCGCCCGTCGAGCCCAGAATCCTGAGGGTGTGCAGATCGTGCTTTTTCACCCAGTCCTCTCCGGAGCGCATGAGCATCCTGATGGCCGTCGGAGAGATGCCGAAGATGGTGATGCCGTGGCGCTCTATCATTTCCCAGAGCCTGTCGGGGTTGG
>JAPLSS010000479.1 GCA_026398515.1 Candidatus Sumerlaeota bacterium
CTCGGCGGCGCAAGCGCCGCCTGCTTGGTCACCCCCGGCTACCGGCAAACGCCCCTTGCGGGGCTGGGATTGCTGGGCAATGCCGGCACGACAGTGGTCTTTTGAAGGATCAGAGCCGCCCTCACGAGGCCGTGTTTGTGCTTGACGCTCGCCGAAAACACAGCTCTATTCCCCCTTTGTTGTTTGGTCTCGACGGCGAGGGCAATCGCCCGTGTATTGGATCAGCAAAAGCATCCATCAGTTCAACCGCGCGCGCCGGCAATTGCTGATTTTTCTGGCGGTGCTGGGGCCGGGCATCATCGTCATGGTCGCCGACAACGACGCCGGCGGCATCTCCACCTACGCGGTCACCGGCTCCAGGTATGGCTTCAACTTCCTGTGGGTCTTTTTTCTGCTGATTCCGATGGCGTTTTACGTCCAGGAGATGACGGTGCGCCTGGGCGCGGTGACCAAGCGCGGCCACGCCCAGGCGATTTTCGAGGGCTTCGGGCCGCTGTGGGGCTGGTTCTCCATCTTCGACCTGGCGCTGATCAACTGGCTGACGCTGGTCACCGAGTACATCGGCATGACCGAAGCGATGAGCATCTTCGGGATTCCGCCCGTCCTCACCTTTCTAGTGGTGACGCTCATCCTGATCGCCATCGTCATGTCGGGGCAGTACTGGACGTTCGAGAAGATCACGCTCCTGTTCTGCGGGTTCAACCTCGTCTACATTCCGGCGGCGCTGTGGGCGATGAAGATCCCCGGCGCGCCGGGCTGGGGCGAAGTGATGAAAGGCTTCTACCATCCCGTCTTCCCCGGAGGGCTGACGACGGACGTGATCTTCGTTCTGATGGCCAATATCGGGACGACGATCACCGCCTGGCAGGTCTTCTTCCAGCAAAGCGCCGTGGTGGACAAGGGGATGGACATCCACGACATCAACTTTGGCAAGGTGGACACCTTCTTTGGCTCGTTCCTGACGGGCCTGGTGGCCATCTTTATCATCATCGCCACGGGGGCGGCGCTGCACTATCACCGGCCGCCGATCTTCGTCGAGGATGCCACGCAGACCGCCTATGCTTTTGCGCCGCTGATGCCGCAAGGGCACGGCGAATGGGCGGAACGGCTGTTCGCCATCGGGCTGTTCGACGCCGGGTTTCTGGGCGCGTTGTGCATCTCGTTGTCGACGACGTGGGCGCTGGGCGAGGTGTTCGGCTGGGCGCACTCGCTGAACAAGAGCGTGCGCGAAGCGCCGTGGTTCTACGTGGCGTACTTGCTGCTTCTGCTGACGGCGGGCGCGGTGGTGTTGATCCCGGGCGCGCCGCTGATCACCATCACCATGTTCGTGCAGGTGGTGGCGGTGACTCTGCTGCCGCCGACGCTGGTGTTCCTGATCCTGCTGCTGAACGACAAGCCGACGATGGGCGAGCACGTCAACACCCGCTGGCAGAACCTCGCCAACATCAGTATCACCGTTTTCGTCATTGTTGTTTCCACTGTGTTCGCGATTTCCGTTATAATGCCCCAGTGGTTCTCGATCGGGCGCGGGGGAGGCTGATATGTCGACGCCGGCCAGAAACGCGGGACAGGGAAACGGACCCTCGGCGACGGCGGGGGACGAAGTCTCCCGGCTGATGTTCTTCTCCGAGTTGGCCAAGCGCCCCGTCTTCGTGGACCCCACGAAGCGCAAGGTGGGCAAACTGGCTGACATCGTCTTCCGCTTGGCGCATCCGTACCCCGAGGCGGTGGGCATTTACATCGAACACGGGTGGGGCAAGCCGACTGAATTCATCCGCTGGGACCAGGTGATCCGGATCGCCGGCAACCGCATCTGGGTGCAGCCGCCGGAGGGCGAGACGTTCCCGCCGTTCGTCGATCAGAAGGGGTGGATTCTGATCGATAAGCACCTGATGGGCCGCACGGTGGTGGACATGGACGGGCGGCGCACCGAGGTGGTCAACGACGTCCATCTCCTGGAGACGCGATTCAAACTGTTTCTGGTCCACGTGGACGTTTCGCTCAACGGGTTCCTGCGGCGCATCGGCCTGAAGAACGTGAAGTGGATCAAGGACCAGCTGATCTCGTGGCGCTACGTGCAACCGCTGTCGGTCGAAGACGCGGCGGCCACCGACCACGTCTCGCTTTCCATCACGCGCGATCGGGTCAAGGACTTGCCGAGCGAAGACCTGGCGGACATCCTGGAGGAACTGTCGGGCGAGGAGCAGCAAGCGCTGTTCTCGGCGTTGGACACGGAGGACGCGGCCGACGCGCTGGTGGAGGCCGAGCCGCGCGCCCAGCGGCAAATCGTGGCCAATCTGCGCAAGGAGCGGGCGCGGGCCATCTTGACGGAGATGTCGATCCCGCAGCTGGCCAATCTATTTTCGGTCCTGCCGCACGACGACGTGACGGAGCTGCTGGGCCTGCTTCCGGGCGACCAGGCCGAACGAATACGCGCCATGCGGTCGGAGCGCGAGGTGACGGCGCGGGCGCTGATGTCGACGGAGAACGCGACTCGCCGCCGAAGCCGACGACAACAAGGAAGACCTGCAGCAGATGTTCGTCAAGTATCACTTCCACATGATCCCGGTGGTGGACACGCTGGACCGGCTGCTGGGCGTGATTCGATATAAAGATGTGATGTGAGGGTACAGACCATGCCGCGAGTGCAAATGACGCGCGCCAAGCGCATTGTCCTCTACTTGTTGGTGGTGTACCTGGCCTTCATGCTCGCGCTGGTGTTCATCAAGTTCCTGCGGGTGATTCGGTAGAAGCAACCAGACTATCTCACGCAGAGGCGCGGAGACGCAGAGAGACAACTGGACGTCTTCTCCGCGTCTCTACGCCTCCGCGTGAGACCGCCGCGCATCCTCCCGGTGGCGCGTTGTGTGCGGACAAGACTGTCCATAGCACGAACAACAGCTTCCTCATTCAAATCGGTAGAACGCCGCGCACGCCGCGCGCCAGCGGTTGATCGCCAGGCTCCATCCGATTCTCGCCAACACTACTATCATCAGGAGAACTGCGCCATTCCCGACGATCATGCGGTAGACATACTGACCGGCCGAGTAAACGCGGCCCGAATAGAGCCAGGGATCCAAGACCTGCGTATACATCCCCCACATGGCGCCCGCCATGGCGCCGACCCCGCCCGCGATCCAAACGGCTGGAGCCGCATAGGCAAGCCACGACCGCCCTCCCCAGCCGGGCCGGCATAGCCGCACAAACCCATCCAACGTGCCTGCAGCGGAGAAGCCGGTCGCCAAGATACCTATCGCAAAGAACTGGAGGATGATCAGAACCTGCTGCCAGATCCCCGCGGTCCAAGACAGGGCCTGGAAGCGATAGTCCCACTCGGGATTGTAGATATGCCGGTTCAGGGCCAGTTCCCCCGCGACGGCAAGCGGCGCGGCCAGCCACCATGGCGCGAGAACGCGGACAATCGGCGCGCGCAATCGCGGCGCAAGGTAGTCCGACGCCGGAAGCCCGGTCATCCAGATTTCCTGCCGCAATGGGACAGACGCCAAGGCGCCCAGCCGTTGCGCCATCCGCAGAGGAAGCCAGACCGCGACAAGCGCCGCAAACGTGGGGGCGACAAGGAAATCGTTCAGCGGGTTGTGTCCATCGGGAAACCGGATCGCCAGAATCGCCAGACCGGAAACGGCGACGCCCGCGGCCACGCCAATCAGCGCCAGGTCAAGCAGATCCGCGTAGTCGCGGGGCCTGCGTGGAGGGAAGCGCATCGGCCCTTACCTGTTGGTTGTGTATCCGGCCTTCATGCTTGCGCTGGTGTTCATCAGGTTCCTGCGGGTGATTCGGTAGCCGCCCTGAGACTATCTCACGCAAAAGCGCGGAGACGCAGAGAGACAACCGGACGTCTTCTCCGCGTCTCTGCGCCTCCGCGTGAGATTGCCTTCTCTCAATCCGGCCAGACGATGGCCACCTTGCCACACTTCCCTTCGTCCATCAACTGGTAGGCTTCGGGCGCCTTGTCCAGCGCGAAGGTGTGGGTGACGATGCGGTCGGGCTGGATGCTCCAGCGGTCGATCCGCTCGATCAGGTCTTCCATGTGGCCCAGGCTGGTGACCCACGAGCCGAAAATGGTGATCTGGTTGTGGATGATGTCGCGGCTCGGCTCGAACGAGACCGTCCCGCCCTCGCCGACGAAGGCGCAACGGCCCCACTGGCGAGTCCCCTGGATCGCGAGCAGGCGCCCGGCGGCGTTGCCCGAGCAGTCGATCGAGACCTCGCAGCCGCGCCCGCCGGTCGCCTGCTTGATTTTTGCCAGCGCGTGATCGTCGGCCTTGATCACCAGGTCCGCCAGTTCGAGTTTCCGCGTCAGCTCCATGCGGTCGTCGACCACGTCGGCGCCGATCGTCAGGTTCGCCCCCATCGCCTTGGCCAGCATCATCGCGCCCAGGCCGACGGGGCCCAGGCCCACGACGAGCACCGCGTCGCTGCCCGACAGTTGGACGCGGGTCAGCGCCTCGTAGCACGTGCCATAGCCGCATGCGCACAGGGCGCCGCTCAGGTAGCTGACCGAATCGGGCAGCAGCACGAGGTCGGCTTCCTCGGCCAGCAGGTATTCCGCGTGCCCGCCGTCGCGCTGCCAGCCATAGGCCGCGCGAATGGGACTGGAGCAACTGATTTGGTAGCCCATCCGGCAGTCATGGCACACGCCGCAGCCGGAGATGTGGTAGACGCTGACGCGGTCGCCTTCCTTGAACCGCCGCGCGCCCTTGCCGAGCTTGACGATCTGGCCGCACGGCTCATGGCCGGCGATGACATTCTGGTAGCCTTCGGGGCCTTTCCCCAGGTGTTCGCGGTAGATGGCGCGGATGTCGCTGCCGCAGATCGACGAAGCCTTCATTCTCAACAGCGCCTGCCCCGGCCCCGGCTCCGGGACGTTGTAGTCGCGAAACTCGACCTTGCGGCCTCCGGGGAGAACGACGCCTGTCATCTTGGCCATGCTGGGAACCCTCCTTTGGGATCTTAACTCTGATTTTGGTTTTTCGATTTGAGATGCGATAGCCGAATGCCAATCGCTCATGGCCGATAAAAGGCAAACGGCCCAGAGCGTGAATCCAATGTGGGAATAGCGCCCGGCCCCTTCCCGATTCGCGGCGATTCGATCCAATCGAGCGTGGCCGATTCCTGTCATTCCGAACAGAGAAAGTCAAACGCTTTTGGTGGCGTGGGCTGCCAGCCCGCGCACGAAAGACTAGCCGAGCGTATGAGGCATGCGCGGGCTGGCAGCCCACGCGCCGTGGGAGTCTGGGAGGCTGAAAGGGCGATTGATCGCCGGCCGCGGTGCGATCTCAGATTGATTCTCCGATTCCGCTCATGCCGACTCTTCCGTTTCTTCCCATCGACCGCCTCTTGCCCTCTCCCGGTTCGGCGCTGCTGGTTGGCCTGGGCGGGCTGGCGTACGCGGCGGCGATCGGATGGGCGTGCGGAAGGCTTAAACTGTCGGCGGGCGTCCGCACCAATTACACGCGGAAGATCTTCCATTTCTCGATCTTCTCCGCCGCGATGCTCATCCACCTCCTTGGCGGATTTCAGGCGGTCAACGCCTTTGCGGCGGGTGTGGTGGCCGTGGTGCTCTATGGCGTCTGGCGCGGAGCGGGGAATGTCGTTTTTGAGGGGATGGCGCGCGAACGCGACGCGCCCCACCGCGCCTATTATGTGATCGTGCCGCTGATCGCGACGGCGTTGGGCTGGCTGGCCTCGAACGCGGTGGCGGGCGATTTCGCGCTGGTCGGCTATCTGGCCACGGGGTGGGGCGACGCGGCGGGCGAGCCGATCGGAGTGTGGCTCGGCCGGCATGAATACCGGGTCACGGCGCTGCGCAAAGTTCCCTGCATCCGCACGGTGGAAGGCAGCGCGGCGGTGTTTTTAGCCTCGGCGCTGGCGGCGGCGCTGGCTCTTCGGCTGGGGTTCGAAATTCCGCTCCCGGGCGCGGCGCTTCGCGGCGCACTGGTGGGCATCGTCACCGCGGCGCTGGAAGCCGTCTCGCCCCATGGCTCCGACAACTTCACCACCATGGTCGGGGCGTCCTTGACGGCGATGGCGATGGCATAACAAGAAACGTTCAACGAGAAACGCGGTTCGTCCGTCTCATGCCCGCTTCGGCGCCGTCTGCTTCTTCATCTTCTCGAAGAGGTCGCGGTAGAGGAGGTAGTCCTCGTTGGAATAGAGGACGAAGCGCACGAGTTCGATGTCGGGACAGACGCCCAGAACGTGCGCCACGGAGCCGATCGCCACGGGGGCGGCCTCTTTGATCGGATAGCCGTACGAGCCGGTCGAGATGGAGGGAAACGCCACCGAGCGGCATCCGTATTCGGCGACCAGGCGCATGGAGTTTTCGTAGCACGATTGCAGGAGCCGGGACTCGCCCCCCCCGCCGCCGCGCCAGATGGGGCCGACGGTGTGGATGACGTATTTCGCGCGCAGGTGGTAGCCTTTGGTGATACGCGCCTCGCCCGTCGGGCAGCCGCCCAGTGTCCGGCATTCCTCGATGAGTTCCGGCCCGGCGGTCTTGTGGATCGCCCCGTCGACCCCGCCCCCTCCCAGCAGGGTGTGGTTGGCGGCGTTGACGATGGCGTCGGTGTCCTGGCCGGTGATGTCGCCGCGCACCAGTTCTATTCTTTCCCACATGGCAGAGTCCTCCCCTTGCGGCAATGCCCAGGAACAAGAGCCAGGAAGCGCCATGCTCCGCGCCGATTTTCGCGAGAACCGCGGGAAGCGTCCCTCCGGCGAAACCCGGCCGCGGCGCCATGCCTTCCGACAACCTGATACGTATACTCGTATTGTAGGCCGTTCGAGGGGCCGGTTGGCAAGGAAAAAAGGCGAAGCGGCTACCCGGGGGCGCATCCCGCAGAGTAGCTTCGTTCCTATGAATTGGGGTTCCTGGGAGCGCCGGCGTCCTCGCCGGCTATGTCCCACAAGGAATGATCGAATGCGAAGGAGCCGGCGAGGACGCCGGCGCTCCCAGGAGCGGCGCCCCATATATTGAAGCTACATCGCGGGATGCACCCATCCACGCGTTGCAGGCGCCTTCGTCCTTCACACAGCGCCCCGCTCCCCCTACCATGCGCCCGGAAAATC
>JAPLSS010000817.1 GCA_026398515.1 Candidatus Sumerlaeota bacterium
GCCTTCGGGAAGGCGGTCGCCGCCGGGGAATTCTCGCGGCATCCGTTGATCCGTGCCGTAGTACGCGCGCGCCGCCCGGTGCGTCCGGCCCCCGCCGGATTCGCGTCCCTTGGAGAAGGATTGGTCATGCAGGTCCGTGCCGAAAACAATGCGATCCTGCCACTCGATGAAGAAGTCGCGTGCCTCGTCGATCTTGGGGAGGAAGTTGATGAACATCTGCGCGCCCGGAGTCGTGTCGAAGTAGACGTGCGGATATTTCTGGAACATGGCCCGCGCCCGGGGCAGGTCGTTGCTCAGGAAGTAGAAGTGGGCGAAGATGACTTTCAGCATCGGATGGCGGTTCAGGACGTTTTCGCACTCCGTGCGCATTTGCTCCAAGCTTGGATCGCCGGGGCGGTTGTACAGCCATCCCCTCTGGAGCGCCTTGGCGTGGATTTGCCGCGGGTCCCAGAATTGCGGTGGATCGCCCACGTGCCACAGCAACGGGATTCCGACTTTCTCGGCGTTGGCGAAGAATGGCTCGTAGACCGCGCTATCCAGGGACCAGGGCAGTTGCCGCCGGCTCGTCGGCTTGCTTTCGATGATCTTGAAGCCGTCGAAGCCCTGGGCCTTTAGCCGCTCCGGCTGCTCGCCCAAGCGCGCCGCCAACGCCTTCGTGTCGGCCTGCTTCGGGTCCTTCCATGTCTCCTCGCCGTAATCGAGCCCGCCGAAGATATAGAACGAGCCGGGGTGGGCCTTCTTGTAGCGCAGGAGAGTGTCAGCGTGCATGACGGCGTGGCGGGATATTCCCAGCAGCCCCAGACGAACGCACCCGCCGCCGGTCATGCCTTCCACAATCGGCCCGACCAACTCGGGGCCGTGGATGTGGACGTGGATGTCTACCAAGGGGATTTCGGGATACAGGATTTCAGAGAACGGATCGGTCATTGAAGTTTCCTCTCGAGGGACGATTGTCGATATGGCGACGCCTGGAGGACCGCGGGACTACAGCGCCGAGAAGCGTCTTCTCAATCCCCGCGAATAAAGGCAATGATTTTTCCGCGGAAACGGCAAACGGCAAAAAAGCCAAAGGGGAGAGGGGGGTGATTGGAGATGAGGAGACAGGGCTACGAACGCGGCCGCTCGTCCATCTGCTCGCCTCCAGCCGTCTCCTTATCCCCTTCCCAGGGTTCCCAGAAACTCTCGCTCAGGCGCCATTCGCGGTTCAGCCTCTCCGACCCGCCGGGGGAGGGGTAATCGACGATCGCCAGCCGGCGGCACTCCAGGCGCATGGGGTCGCGCAGATCTTCGGGATCGTGCCGCGGGCGAAGGCCATAGATCCGGTCATTGAGAATCGGAAGGCCGGCGTAACTCAGTTGGACGCGGATCTGGTGTTGTCGTCCGGTGAGCGGCCTGACGCGCAGCAACACGAGCCGAACGGAATCGCCGCCGGGGCCGCGCGCTTCGTCGAGCCATCGAAGCCGTTCCACCTCGCACATCGCATTCGCCGGCCGGTCCTCGAAGACCGCCTGGCGTGGAAACGCTTGCGGACTGCGCGCTATGTGGTTTTCCAACCGCATTCGTTCGGGGACATCCACGCGCGTCGCCTCGCACACCGCCCAATACTCCTTGACCAAATGCTTCGACGCCTTGGGGAGAAACAAACGCGCGAAATGCGAGCGCGTCGCCGGATTGCAG
>JAPLSS010000062.1 GCA_026398515.1 Candidatus Sumerlaeota bacterium
GTCGACATCAACGGCTTCAAGAACCAGCAGCATCGGTGGACCAAGGGGGCTATTCAGACCGGCGTCAAACTGCTGGGGCCGATCTGGCGCTCGTCCGTCCCCTTGCGAATCAAACTCGAAGCCACCGTGCACCTGACGAACAACCTGGCCTACCTGCTGATGCTCCTCCTGTCCTTTCTGATGCTGCCGGCGCTGGACATCCGCCACCGCTACGGCCTGCTCCACTGGTTCCTGTGGGACACGCCGCTGCTGGCCCTGGCCACCGTCTCCGTGGGGGCGTTCTACGCCTGCTCGCAGCGCGAAATCGGCCGCGGCGCCTGGCGCGTCCTTTTGTATCTGCCGGCGCTGATGGGCGTGGGCATCGGCCTGTGCGTCAACAACTCCCGGGCCGTGCTGGAAGGACTGTTCGGCCATTCCGGCGAGTTCGTGCGCACCGAGAAATACCGGATCGAGGGCCGGAAGGGCGCGTGGATGAAGATGAAATACTCGCCCCGGCGCAATGCCCTCATTCCGTTCATCGAAATAGGTCTGGGCCTCTACTTCACCTTCATCGTCATCCACGAAGCGCGCCTCGGCCTCTACGCTTCGATGCCGTTCATGATCATCTTCCAGATCGGCTACCTTTACGTCGGCACGCTATCGCTCCTCCAGCGTCCGCTGGAAGCGCTCTTCGCCGCCCGCTCCGCGCCTTCCGCCAGCGCGTCGTAAGACACCCGCAAAGAGCGCATGGAACACAAAGAAAACTCTCGTTGAGGTTTCTTTGTGTTCCATGCGCTCTTTGCGGGTGCTGTTGTCTTACGGCTTGGCCCGGATCTGCGCGACCCAGCCCTGGACCTCCGCCGAATCCTCGCCGCCGAGCTCGATGTACTTCTGATAGTAGCGCACGGCGTCCTTCGGCTTGTTCATGTGGCTTTCATACAGAATGCCCAGGTTCTTGTAGGCCTTGGTGAACCTCGGATCCAGTTCGATGGCCTTCTTGAAATCCCTCTCGGCCTCCTGGAAATTGCTCTCGGCCTGCGCCAGAATGCCCAGGTTGTTGTAGACCGGGGAGAACTTCGGGTCCAGCTCCAGCGCCTTGTCGTAGTATTCGCGCGCCCGCGGGTAATCCTTCCCCTGCAACCGCAGGTTCCCCAGCTTCCAATAGGGCCGCGCCGACTCCGGCAGCAACTGGTGGGCGCGCTGATACAGCTCTTCCGCCCGTTCCTCGCGTCCCATCTTCGCGCTCACGTCGCCCAGCAGGATTTGCGCGTCGGCGTCCTGCCCATTGAGCGCCACCGCCTTTTCCGCCAACGATTGCGCTTCGTCGGCGCGCCCGGCGTTGAACGCCATCTCGGCCATGCGGAACGTCGCTTCGAAGTTGTTGGGATCCAGCTCCAGCGCCCGGCGAATCTGCTCCTCCGCCTTGTCGCGCTTGCCGACGGCCAGATACGCCCCCGCCAGCCGGGCGCGCGCGGTGGCGTCCTTGTCGTTCAATTTCAGCGCTTCGATGTATTCGTCGATGGCCTTGAGCGGCTCGTTGCGCCGGATGTAATCCTCGGCTTTGTCGACGTGGAACTGCGCGTCGTCCAACACCGTCGTCCCGACTTCCTCGGTCGGCAGCCGGGGGGGAGCGGCCTTCTTCTCGCCCGGCTTCTGCTGGCCGCCGCCGAAGAGGATTTCGGTGACCCGTGATAGCGCGGCGCCTTTCTCCGTCGGGCGCTCTTGCGCGCTGGGAAGAACGGCCGCCGCGGGCGGCGTGGGCGCGGGCGTGGCCGCGATCCCCGCAGGCGGCAGAATTGCACGAAACCCCGCCGGGACGTTCGGCGTCGGCGCGGGCGTCGGCGCCGGAGTGGAAGCCGTCGGCGGCAAAAGGATCTCGTCCGCCTTGGCGGCCACCGGCGTTCTCTTCGCGGGGGTGACCACCGGCGTCCTTACCGCGCGCGCGACGGCCGACGGGGGCGATGGTTGCGGGGCGGCGGCGGGCTTGGGCGCGCTGCGCACGGTCTGCACGGCTGCCCCCGCGGGCGGCGGCTTCAGCGGCCGCGGCTGGAACTCGCCTCCGGCGGCGATGTCCATCGTATGCGCCGGGGGGGTGGCCGTCGCATCGCCTTGGCCTCTAGCCGTCTCCCCACGCGCCTCTGGCGAATTCCTCGCTTCAGGCGTCGGGGCAACCGAGGCGATTTCCAGCGACGCCGGGCCGGCCGTGACGGGGGACGTCGAGTTCCCTCCCGCGACATTCATCATGTCTTGGGCGTGCAGCAGCTCGTAATACGCCAGCTTGAAATCCGGCGCGGCGTCCACCGCCTTTTGCAGGTACACCTCCGCTGTGTCGTATTCCTGCATGCGCGAGTAGCAGTGCCCCAACCCGTAGTAGATCTGCGGCGAAGGCGCAAGGTCCAGCGCCTTCAAGTAGCAGTCGATGGCCTGCTGATACACCCCCTCGTTCGAGTGCTTCTCGGCCTGCTCGATCAGATTCAGGGCGTTCGACCGCTTCTTCTGGGCATAATACTCGCTGGTGCGCGCCGAGCACCCCAGCGCCGCGGCCAGCAGCGCCGCCAACACACATGCGGAAAACACCCGATGGATTCTCATGCGCTCTACTCTCGTCGCCAATCGCCAATCATCGATCGCCAATCGCCGGTTGGCCATTGACTATTGGCTATTGGCTATTGGCTATTTCCCATGTCACTCGGTCGCCTCTTTCAGAACCATCTTCCCCCCGCTGAAACTGTAGACGTCGGCCTGCACATCCAAGTTCCCGCGGTAAATCCACGTCTGCCGCTCCACGCCCTTCTCATCCAACTCGACCCAGGCGTACATCGGATAGCCTCTCTTCAGCAGGACGCGCTCCTCATCCGTCACTTCGCCTTCATAGACCTTCCGGCCATCGATCCACTGAAAGAGCTTGTTGTGTCGAAGATACAGCCACTCGTGGACAATGTCTCCGCGCGTTGACTTGAACGGCTTGCGGACGTACTCCGGGGGGTCATAGGTCTGATAGACGTCCGCCTGCTCCGGCGAAAGCTGATCGGCCGTGAACGTCGATCCTTCCTCGTACGCTACGCGGTCGATCCGTGTGATCGTGTCCACCGCGAGGTTCTCGGGAACGCGCTTGACCAGGACTCGCGCGCCTTCCGCGTTGTAGTCGTAGCGGGGCGGATGGACCTGGCCGCATCCCACGACCGACCACGCCGCGGCTAAAGCGATTGCGCCCAACCACACGCGGCATGGACAGCTTTGTCCGCGCGGGGATCGAGATGCACGACCGTCGGGCAGACAAAACGGTCCGCGCCACATTTCCCGTTGCACGAATGGCTTCATGGCTTGCATTCTCCTCGCGCGGGAGCGATCCTAAGGCGGCCTAGTCGCTCTTGTCCGCGCAGGGTCCGGAGGCGGGATAGCCACGCGGACACGACTGTCCACGCCACGTTGCACGCCGTCTTCACGCTGGGTTGGCATGAGAAGCCGGCGCCTAACCCATTCTCTTCCAAGCGATTTGCGTCTACTATGGTTCCCCCAAAAGACATGTCAAGCCTATCTTCCGCGCCCTTGCGCTTGCGCACCGAGGCCGAAGCCGAACGCTGGCTCCTGGACTTGGTGGACTACGAGCGCCGCCCCCCGGTCCACCGCGAGGCGTCCGTCTTTTTTCACCTCGACCGATTCGTCGAGCAACTAAACGCGCTTGGCCGGCCGCAGGACGACTATCCCTCCGTCCACATCGCCGGCACCGCGGGCAAGGGCTGGATCGCCTCGGCTCTGGCCGCGATCTGCCAAGCCGCCGGGCTGCGTGTCGGCCTTTACACCTCGCCTCACTTGGCGTCCTTTCGCGAGCGTATCCGAGTCGATGGCCGGATGATCTCCCCAAAGGCCTTTGTTGAGGGGATCGTGGAACTTGGTCCCAGGTTTGGCGCAGCCGACGACGGGGGCTTCCGCACGGTTTTTGAAATCCTGACGGCGTTGGGGTTCCAGCATTTCTCGCGGCGCGGGGTCGATCTTGCCATTATCGAAACTGGTTTGGGCGGGCGGCTTGATTGCACCACCGCCGTTCAGCCGATTCTCTCCATCATCGCTTCGTTGGGGTTGGACCATACGGCTATTCTCGGCAACACCCTCGCTGAAATCGCCTGGGAAAAAGCTGGAATCATCAAGCCGCGGACACCAGTCATCCTCTCCCTACAGCCCTCCGATGTCGCCCGTGAGGCCATGCCCGTCATTCGCGACGTCGCCAGGAAAAGGCAAGCGCCGATCATTCCGGCCGGGCGGCGTGTTCGACTATCTCTAGTTCGCGAAAGCCTCCGTGGCTCGGAGTGGAAGGCCGACTTGGGCGGTCGCCGTCTTGCACTCCACTGTCGCTCGTTTGGCCCTTCGGCGCAGATCAATCTGACAACTGTGCTGGCTGCCGTAGACTTCCTTCGCGTCCAGGGATTTGAGATCCCCGACTCTGCCGTCAAACAAGGCCTGGTGGAATGGATTTGGCCCGGACGCTTGGAAGTAATCCGCGCCGCCAAGCCGGCGGTCATCATTGATGGAGCGCATAACCCGCTGGAAGCCCGGACTCTTCGCGCCGCCATTGATGGCGTGGCGCTTGGCGTGCCGGTGCACTGGGTCGTGGCCATGCTGCGAGATAAAGACATCGCTGGCGTGCTTCGCGAGTTGGCGGGGGGCCGCGGCGACGATTCCATCACCACGTTTCCCGCTCCATCGCCGCGCGCTTTGAACGCAAGGGAGTTGGCCTGTCATGCTCTTGACCTTTGCAGTCGCGTGTCGTGTCGCCCGACTATTAAGGAAGCCCTCAATCTTGCTCTCCAGGAAACACGATGCGGTGTCGTTGTTGTCGCTGGATCCCTTTACATCGTCGAGCCTGCTCGCCAAGCGCTCAGGGAAATTCTCCCCTGATCGATCAAAAAGGCTACGAATTGTTGAAGTTATCCACTGAATTGTGGGTGTGGAGAATATGGGGAAAAGATGTGTTTAGAATGCTTCCGAACTTTCCTATAGACGATTCACATAATTGGACTTAAGAAAAGATCTTCCCCAATATTCATCTCAACCCTTCTTTGTGGATAAAGCCAACCGCTTCCTGATTGAATCGCCCTTTCCTTACTGCTCTTAAACCTCTTCAAAACCAGTCATCTGCCCGTCCCTTGACCTTTTCCACAGCGGGAGAATTCAAAAGTTGCACTCTCTCCAAGTTCCCTCCTTTTCACATCTTCTTCCACATTGCTTCAGTGTTCATCAAACTCGCTGCCAAGCAGCCAGTGCGTGTCAACACAACACTCTACAACTCTTATTCACTTTCCCTCTGTCCCTACTAGTACTACTTTTTCCTATTATCTTTATAGGAGATCTACTTAGAGAAAGGCAGAACAAGTGAGATGATGCTTGTGTTTGTGGCAGATTCGGCGATGATGGGACATCGTGCAGAAATGATGTGACCGAAGCTGTTCGACATGATGAAAGGTCGGTTTAACTACAATAGTGTTTACATAGATTGCATTAACGTTTGTGTTCACTGAAAAGAGACTTCCTATGTCTTCGGCCTCGTTTCTCTCACGGAGACTGACTCAAATTGCCGCGATACTTGCTGTTCTTTCAAGCGCCGCCGCATGTTCATCATCCCATATCCACCAGCTGACGGATTACAGGTACCCCCCGAAGCCGGAAGACGTGCGAGTCGAAGCGTTTATTGGAGATGTGGCGCGTCCCTATGAGAAAATCGCCATCATCCAGAGCACAACCGCCAGCAGCAAGGACGATGAAACAAAGGCTCGTCAGCTTGAAGAACTAAAAGGCATCGCCCGCCGTCTTGGAGCCGACGCGGTGCAGTGGGTGCGGGTGCTGTCAACGTCCGGTTCGGGTATGATCTCCGATCCTGCCACGCCTTTTCCCGCCGTCAAACAGGGAGAGTTCACGAAGTTTTTCCTGCGCGGCGAGGCAATTAAATACATCGAACCGGTCAGCATTTCTGCTTCGCCAACCGAGCGCAATTTCAGCCCTGCGGAATGAAGGAAGCCATTAAGGTTGGCGCCTGTAGGTTGTAGGAATCCTATGTTTTCACCGGCTTGCCATACAATGTTAGCATTTCCAAGTACAGTTCCTTATCAACGTTTCCCCCGGTCACTATGCATGCCGTCTTCTTGCCCTTCAACTCCCCGCGCATCTTGATCGCCGCGGCACAGGAAGCCGCCCCCGCCGGTTCGACAACGATCTTCATCTTGTCCCACAGCAGCCGCATGGCGTCCCGGATCTCGTCATCAGTGACCAGTTCGATGTGGTCTACAAAGCGTCGAACATAGTCGAAGTTGATGGTTCCCGGCGTCCCAACCGCAATGCCGTCGGCGATAGTCGAGATCGAGGAAAGCGATGCGACGTGTCCCGCTTGAATCGCCGCGTACATCGACGGAGCGCCTTCGGCCTCGACGCCGATCAGGCGCGTGCGCGGATGCAGAGCGTGTTTCACAAAGCCGAGACCAGAGGTGAGACCGCCCCCGCCGATGGGCGCGATGATGACATCGACCTCAGGACAGTCCTCAAAGATTTCAAGCCCCATCGTTCCATTGCCAGCGATCACCTGCTCGTCGTCGAAACTCGAGATGTACGTGCGTTTCTCTCTCTGGCTCAATTCCTTAGCCACGCGCACGCTGTCGTCGTAATACTCGCCTTCGATGAGGACCGTGGCGCCGTAATCGCGGCACTTCTGCGCCTTGGTTTTCGGCGCGCTGCGCGGCATGACCACCAAGGCGTCGACCCCGACCCGACGCGCGGCGCAGGAGAAGCCCTGTGCGTGATTGCCCGACGAAGCGCAGATCACTCCGTAGCGTTTCTCCTCGTCGGTCAGTTGCAGGATTTTGTTCGTTGACCCGCGGATCTTGAACGCATTGGTAACCTGGAGGTTCTCGAGTTTGAAGAAGATTTCGGCGTCGAGTAGCGCGCTCATCGCCTCCGACTTTATCAACGGGGTGCGGTAGATGTGGCCTGCCAAGCGCTCCCGGGCCGCATACACATCCTGAATGCCGATCATCGACACTATCCTTTGCGTGGGCAACTTATCAGCGGAATTGTAAGGGAAGGAAAGCCGTGGCGCAATCCCCGCAGTAATCCCCGCAGTAAGCCGCTCGTGGCTTAATACAATCTATAGGACTCACAGGTCTTGTGGGTCCTATCGGCCTGATCGACACAAATGCCCGAGAAACCCCAGGCCCCGCGGGATGCGCGTGGGATTGTTGATCAGACGTCGGCAGAGAGCTTCGTACGCGTCGGCGACGGAGTCCCAGGAACGCCGTTCGACGCTTCGGCGCGCGGCAACGCCGAGGCGGCGGCGAAGCTCCGCATCGCCGATCAAGCGCTCCAACGCCCCGCGAATCGCGCTGTCCTCGCTCAGATTTGCCAGCAGACCATCGACTCCGTCCTCAATCAATTCTTCGCTTCCGCGCACGCGCGTGGCCAGGACGGCCAGACCGCTGGCCTTTGCCTCCAGCACGACGTTCGGGCTGCCTTCTCCCGTGGACACTAGGACGAACGCGTCGGCTTCGCGGTAAAGGGCCGGCATGCCCTCCTTGGGCTGCCATCCCAGGAACTCCACCCGTTGCGCCAGACCGAGTCGGCGCGCTTCGGCCTCCAATTCGCCGCGAAGCGGTCCGTCGCCAGCGACGCGCAATCGCCAAGGCGGAAGATCCGCGGGCATTGTGGCCAGGCAGCGGAGCAGACGGTCAACAGCCTTCTGGGGCGTGAGCCGGCCGGCCGTCAGAAGCGTGACCTTGTCCGACGGCGGCCCAGCGGCAGGCGATCCTTCGTCCTTCGCGGGACGGAAGCGCTGGACGTCGACCCCGTTGGGGATCACCTCAACCGGACAGCGCGGCTCGAAGGTTCGCGCCAGTTGGGCAAGGCCCGCGCTGTTCGCGACGATGGACGCGGCGTCGCGCCAGAGCACGCGCAAGGCCGGCTTCGAAATCCGGTGCAACCCAGCCAGTTTCTCCACATAAAACCCCGGCACATCCCCTCCCCTCAAGCACAGCGCGTACGGAATTCGGAAAGCGCGCGCCATCCGCCACGCCGCCGGGCCGCTGGGCATGGCAAAGAAGGCCAGCACGGCCTCGGGGCGGAACGCCTGGACCCGCGCCGGACCCCGCGCCACGCCGGCCAGCATGAAGCCCAGCATCTCCAGAGGGCTGCACTGATGCACGGTTCGACGCGGCGCCTTCAAGCGGATCAGGCGCACGCCCTCATCGGTCTCCTCGGATGATTGCCCGCGAAACCTCGTGGTCAGGACCGCGACCGCATGTCCGCGCGCCGCCAAACGCCGAGCGATTTCGCGCGTGGCGTTCCCGCCCCCGCCGCCCAGCGGCGGATATTCGTAGTTGGCGAACAGGATGCGCACTTAGCGGGCTTCTCGTTTTTCCTTCTTCAACAAGAATTCATTATTCCCAAAGCCATATTCCGGTCGCTTGAATTTGCTGAGAGTGTATCCCAGGTTCTCGAAAAATGAGATCACGCGTTGCGGCCTGGCCGGCTCATAGGGATAGCCGCCCAGCCAGTCTTTCCAATCATGAACGAGCGACATCCCTCGATGCCTTCTTTTGTGTTCTTTGTATCGCCTGGCGGGATTGCGCAGATGAAGGACGTCGATGACTAGGCCGCTGAGAAAGAACGCCGGATAGAAAACCGCGGTGCAAATCGTCCTGCCCAACTCCCCCGAGCAGTACGTTCGTTTGATCCGCTCCCAGATGGCGGAAACGACGTCTTGATCATTGTAGATCCCGACAAAGAGCAAACCTCCCTCCACCACCGCCACATGCACATTGGACAGCGCCTGCCACAAGGAGCCGGTATGATGCAACACCCCCCACGCATAGCATACGTCGAATTGACCGAGATTCTCCATGAAGTCCCGGTCCAAGACCGACCCTTGCTCGATGCGCCAATCGGGGTCGTCTGGGAAATACCGTCTCTTCAGATCCTCGGCGCATTTCACGGATTCAGGGTCATAGTCGAACGAGTGGACCTCCGCTCCAAGGCGTCGGGCGGCCAGGCTGAACAGGCCCGAGCCCGACCCGACGTCGAGGAACCTCATCCCCGCCAGACTCTCCAAACCCAGGAAGTCGCAGAGGGACGTTTGCGCGTCGCGGATTCTCTCTTCATCCACCACGGAAAGAAAACTTCTCCAGTTCTTTCCGAATGCGAATCTGTCGGCATTTGGGATGCCTTCCCGGCCATTCATCCAGAGCGGCCTCCTTCGTGAGAAGAGCGGCCGGACCCTCAGGGCCCCGGCTTATCCGCTTCTCCGCGGCTTCGCCTGCGCAACCGGCTGACGCCCCAAGCCGCCATGGGCGCGATCAGGACCATCCACAGCCATTCCCATTGCGAACTGAGGAGATCCGACGCCCGCTGGCCCAGCGTCACGTTCACCTCGATCGCCTTGTCGAACGTGCGGATCGTCCGCGGAGCGGGCTGGCCGTCGAGCGTCAGCAGCGCCGTCAGCGTCAGGTGCAGCATCTGTTTGCCCGAAGCGATGGGACGGACCTCCCATTTCCACTCCGTCGGCGCGTCGGCGGTGACCGCCTGGGTCTCGGGGTTGACCGCCGCGATCTGGAAGGAAGTCCCGGTCAGGCGCGCTTCCATGCGGTTCGACACTTGGATGCGCGCCCCCTGTTTGCTGCCTTCGGCCTCGATCTGCCGGGCCAGGTCGTCGATGGATTGGTTCAAACTAAGCAATAGATGAATCATCCCCGGCTTGTTGCGAACCATGGACTCCGGCGCATTGAACGCGATATTGCCCCAATCCAACGTCTTCAGCAGGCCGTCGACGCCGGTTGGCTTGGGCGGCTCCAGGTCGTCGACCGAGCGCGAATGCGACGGCGGCGCCGACGTCGAGTCGAGCTCCCGGCTTCCCGACGCGGCGTCCTTCTTTGAAGCGTCCCCGGAACACGCGGCGAGCAGCAGCCCCAGCCCAGCCGCCGCGCAGAAAGCGAGAAATCCATTTTTGCCCATCACGAGAGTGCGCGTCCGAATGGAATGGAAAGACCCCTGATCCCCCGCCGCAATCGGCGTCAGCGGGGCTAGGGATAGCAAAACCGCTCCCGCCGCGCAACGATAGGTTGGCCCTCCAATGCGATGTCGCGCATCGCGCTCGATCTTGGCGGGAAAAATCCGACACAGCCGCGCGCCCTTTGCCGTGGTGGACAGATGGGCGTCGTTCCCTCCGCGGCCGCGGCGCGATTTGTGATTGCCGACGCCAAGGGAGCCGGGCTTTAATAGACGGCGCGCTTCTGGCCGCGGCGAACGCCTGCGCCGCAGCGCCGCGACGGACGCTCTTCGCGCATTCGACTTGGACGACCGACCTTGAGTTCCTTCGTTTCAGAGCCGGAAGCGAAATCCATCGTGGAAGCGCTTGAGGCCGGAAGGACCCCGGAAGGCTTTGAGCGAGTCTTGCGCCGCGCCGAGATGACGGATGTCGAGGGAGGCTGGGCGAATCTGGGGCGCCTGTTCCATTTGATCTATGCGGCGCAGTTTAGGTTCCTTCTCCCGGATCTCTTGAGCGCTTTGCGGCGCAGCGCGGACCCGGATCGGGCGTTGCGCAACTGGATCGCCTTCCTGAATCGCGTCTTTGACGCGTACGGGTTCGCGCAACGCCTGGCGGGCACGCCGGATCTGCTGGAATTCCTGACCCGTTTGTTTGGGTTCTCTCAGTTCCTCGCCGACCTTCTGGCGCGCAATCCCGAATACCTGGACTGGCTGCGCGCTCCGCACGTGCTGGAGCGGCCCAAATCGCTCGCTTCCTATGTCGAGGAAGCTTGGAACGCGGTGGAGGTCTTTGAAGATCCGGAGCATCAGCGGGCCGCGCTGTGCCGCTATCAGCGCAAGGAGCTCTTGCGAATCGGCGTGCGGGACATGCAGGGCTATGGAAACGTCGCCGAACGCACGGCCGAACTCTCGGACCTGGCCGAGGCGATCGTGAACGTCGCGCTTTCTCTGGTTTACGCGCGCCTCGCGAAGCGCCACGGAGAGCCGTTGGCCGAGGACGCTCCCAACGCGCGCTCGCAGTTCGGCATTCTCGCGATGGGCAAGTTCGGCGGGCGCGAGTTGAATTTCTCTTCCGACATCGATGTCATTTTTCTCTATTCCGACGAGGGTTCGACGCAAGGCGTTGGCGAATCCCGCCAGGCGCGAATCGCTAATCACGCCTTCTTCACGCGCTTAGGCGAAGACCTGGCCCAGCATCTCTCCGGGCACGGCCCCGAAGGTTTTCTGTATCGGGTCGACGTGCGGCTGCGTCCGGATGGAGAAAGCGGCGCGCTGGTCCGGTCGCTGGTCGGCTTCGAGACGTACTACCTGACCCAGGCGCGCCTGTGGGAGCGATTCGCGTTTCTCAAAGCGCGCCTCGTCACCCCCACGGAAGGACGGTTCAGCGAGGCGGTCCGCGCCCTGTGTGAGCACTTTGTCTACGGGCAGCCGCTCGGCCCGGAGATTCTGCCCGAGTTGGCCGACGTGAAACGTCGAATCGATCGGCAAGTGGAGGAACGCGGCGTCGCGGGACGCGAAGTGAAGCGGGGCGTGGGCGGCATTCGGGAGGTGGAATTCATCGTCGGTTCGCTTCAGCTCCTCCATGGTCACGGGCGCAAGGACCTGCGCGCGCGTTCTACGCTGGCGGCGTTGCAGGCCATCGAGCGCCTGGGCCTGCTGTCCGCGGACGAGTGCGGGGCGCTGACGAACGCGTACGTCTTCTTCCGCGACGTCGAGCATCGTCTTCAGATGCTGAACCTTCGCCAAACGCACACGCTGCCGAAGGACTCCGCGCAACTGCGCATGCTCGCCCGCCGCATGGACCTGGAAAGCGACGGCGCCAAGGACCCCGGCCGTCGGTTCCGCGAGCAGTACGCCCGCCACGCCCGAGCCGTCCACCGGATATTTGAACGCATGTTCGGCGCGGCGGCTGCCGACGAGCCGCGGCGCGAAGGCGTGCACGTCCTGCTGGATCGCCAGGCGTCTCCGGACGAGCGGTTTCACGTCTTGCAGGGCTATCGCTTCACCGACCCGGCGATTTTGGAGGCCTTCCGCAGCCTGGCGTTTGGACACCGGGAGATCTACCTGTCGGCCGCCGGGCAGGAGTTCTTCGAAGCCATTCTGCCGCGCCTTCTCGAAGAATGCGCCAAGGTCCCCTTGCCCGAGCAAGCGGTGCGCTTCTTCGATTCGTTTCTATTGCGGTTGAAGGGCATCGCCGCGACATACGCCTTCATCGCCGAACACCCCATCGTGTTGAGCATCCTCCTCGGCGTATTCGGCGCCAGCGAAGCGCTCGCCCGCATCCTTCTCGCGCGGCCCGAGTTCCTCGACATGATCGTGGACGCGGAGACGCTCCATACCGTTCCCCAAGCCGCGGCCCTGCGCGCGAGGGTCGCGGATCTGGCGGCGCTCCAGGCGCGGATCGGCGGTTTTCAAGCCGACCTCTGCCGGTTCAAGGACCTGGAGTTCTTCGTCGCCGGCGTCCGCGATTTGCAGCGGCTGGTTTCCTCGAAACAGACCGCGGCGACGCTTTCGGACATCGCCGAGGC
>JAPLSS010000868.1 GCA_026398515.1 Candidatus Sumerlaeota bacterium
GTCTGCGCGCTCCTGCATCTGCTGTGCCTGCTCGGCTACGCGCCTGACCTGCGCGAGCCGGTTGGAACTTCCGGCGGTTCCGCGAAAACAAACTTGTTTTTTCTGCCCAACGAAGGCCGGCTGTCCCCCACGCCGCCTTCCGATTCGCGCCTGCCCCGGCTGCCGCTTTCGCCGGAAAGCCGCGACTTCCTTCGCCGCGCCATGGAGTGGCCCGCCGAGGAGTTTGCCGTCCTGCGCGACCCCGCCGGCCGCGCGCGCCGCCTGCTGGAATTCCTGATCCAGCTTCTCCGGTTCTATCTGGAGACAGAACTCAAGAGCGCGCGGTTTCTCCGCGAGATGATCTGGAAATGAGCGGTTCCGGCGAGCGCCGACGCCCAATCACCGTCCGCCCCGTCCACCGCGTCCACTGCGTCTATTCCGTCCAGCCCCATGCAGATCGTGTCAAACGCGCGACTTGGAACCGGAGGCCTGAGACCATTCGCCTACCAACTCCCAGAACTCCTGGCTCAGCCGCCGCCAGGAGCGCTTGATAAACCAGACGCGCGGAAAGACGGTGGCGCACTCGATGGCCGCGATCAGCGCCCATTTTCCATGATGGGATCGGGGGAAATACCAGAGGGCCGCCAACGTCGCGAACTACGCGCCCCACAACGACCAGCGCAGCCCTCCCGACGCCAGACGCTTCCACGAACGCCGCCCGGCCGCGCCCAAGGCGCGGTTCCAATACATCAGGTTCATCGTCAGAAGATGCAGCGCGCCATCCGCCGCCGCCAACGGAACCGCCAGCCAAACAAACTCAGTCGGAAATTCGAGCGTGTACGTCCAGAAGCGCCAGGGGATGAACCAGGCCAGCGGAACGTGCTCGACGATCAGGGTGAGGAACACCAGGTAGTCGGGCCAGGCGAATCCCGCGAACGCCTCACGGGAGGTCAGCCGCGCGAGCATCAACGGCTCCAGCGTGCCCCGGCGCGCTTCCGTGCGCAGGCGGACCATCGGCTCGTATTCCAGCCCCAGCAGGATCGGATAGCCGCGGGCCAGGCGGGCGGCGAGCGACGAGACGCCCCACGCGATCCACGCGACGAAGAACCCGCCGGCGGCCCAGTCGCCGCCGCGCGCCAGGACCAGCGCCTTGCCGCCCTGAAAGACGACCGCGAACGCGAAGAAGCGGGCGAGGATTCCCCAGGCCAGGCGCTCCATTCCGCGCGGAACGCCAGCGGCCCTGTCGCAGTACGCCCACCGCGCATTGCGCAGGAACAGCGGGTTCTCCGCCAAGTCGTCAAGGATTCTCCGAAAGGGCGTCAACCACATGGCAAAGACGTTTCTCGTTGCTCGTTTCCGGGTCAATGGCGGACCGCGCGCGATCGACCCGCCGCGGCGGCCTTCGCGTGCCCCAAGAGAGCACAGCCTCTCTTCATAAACAAAAACACAAAAACGAGAAACAGGCTATGAGGAACATGAAACAAGGAACCGGAAACAGGAAACGAGGAGCGAGGCTGGGAAAACGAGAAACAAGAAACGCGGTTTCCCTCAACTGCCGTTCTCGCCTCGTTCCGCCTTGACCGGCTTGCGGCAGGCGGCGCGCTCCGCCTCCTTGCGCCGATCGGGAAGCGTCTTCTCCGGCGGCGCCATCGGGATTCGCATTCGGGGGATTCTCTTCGGAATGCGTTTCTTTTTCGGGGACATGGCCGACTGCCTTCTGAACAACAAGGACCACAGGGACCCAAAGGACAACCTCAGCGGGTCTATCGTTGCCTTGCGCTTTCCGTCCTTTGAGTTTTTCTCGTCCTTGAGATCCTTTGTGTCCTTGTGGTCTTTTGCGTCCCTTCCATCCCTTCGTGTCTTTTCGCGTCCCTCGTGGTTTCCTATTCCGCCGACAACCACGACGCCTCGTTCGGGTTGCCGCTCCGCGGCTTGGGCGTCGGGGTCGCGCCAGGCGTGGGCGTGGAACTGGGCGCCGGTGGCGGAGCGGCCTCCGTCTTGGGCTTCCGGTCGCCGCCGATCTTGAGCGCCGATAGCGGCGGGGCCAGGTACTGGTCCCACACATTCCCGCCGCTCTTGGGCGTGGCCGCCGGGGCGGGCGAAACGGGCTTCGCAGGCATCACGATCGTCTGATCGCGCTTCATCGCGCCGCCGGTTTTCGGTGGCGCCGCCGCGGCGACGGCCGCTTCCTTCTTCTCCGCCGTCTGATCCGTGTTCGGAGTCGCCGCCGTCTCCGACTTCGCCCATCCCTCCGAAGGCGGCGTCTCGGCCTTCACCCCGCGCGCCTTGAGCGTCTCGTCCCAGTTGACGATCTCGATCCGCCGGTTCATGCGGTGGTTTTCCTCGGTGCTGTTGGGCACGATCGGATGCTCGGCGCCGAAGCCGGCGACCAGGAACCGCTCGGGCCGCAACCCGCGCGAGACGAAATAGTCGCGCACGCTTTGCGCCCGGCTCTTGGAGAGCGCCTGGTTGGCCGCCGTTTCGCCCGAGGCGTCGGCGTGGCCCTCGATGAGGATCGTCGCCCCGCGCAGGCCCTCGCTCTCCAGCGCCCGGGCCACCGCGTCCAGAAGGTACGTCGAGCGATAACTGAGGAGATACGATCCTTTTTCAAACTCCACCGCCAGCGGGATGCGCGGCCCCTCGTAGGGCGACTTGGCGGGATCGGCGGGCCGCTTCAACCGCCGCGCCGCCTCCTCCCAGGAGATATACGGGACCGGCTGGGCGTTCTTCACCGCCGCCAGATCGCCTTCCACCTGCCCGATCAGGAGGCGCGTCTCCGTTTGCAAACTCCCGCCCTCCGCTTTGCCTTGCAGGTCGAGATAGCGCTGAAAATGTTCCCGGGCCAATTCCAGCCGCCGCACCTTGGGATGGATCTCATAGCGCGGGCTGGCGCCTTCGGCGGGCGAGGGATCGACGTCGGAATGCCAGAGGAAGTCCGCCAGGCTGAAATGCGTGATGCTGTTCGACGGATCGGCCGCCAGCGCCTCCAGGTAGCACTTCAGCGCCTCGTCGTTCTCGCCCCGTCCGCGGCGCAGCTCGGCCAGGTGAAACAGGGCCGGCGCGTAGCCCGGCTGCGCTTCGAGGGCCTTCAGGTAATAGTCGCGCTCCCGATCCGAACGGTCGCCCAGCGCCAGGCCGAGGCGCACCAGACGCTGCGCGTCGGCGGACTCGGCGGCGGGGACTGTCGGCGGCGGGTCGGCTTCGGCGCCGAACAGGGAACGGGCCGCCGCGGCCATCAGGAGAACGCAAGCAAACGCGCGGCGACGAACACAGGGGGCGAATGAGCGCATCATAGGGTCGAAGTTCTTAGTCAATTCCTCCGGCCATGTCAAGGCGGCGCCGCGTCAGGGGGAAAGGTTGTGCTTGTCGATCTTGGCTTTCAGGGTCGGGCGCGCGATGCCCAGGCGCCGCGCCGTGTGCGTCTGGTTGCCGTTGTCCATCCGCAGGGCTTCGGCGAGCAGCGCCTTCTCGACCAGGTCCATGAAATCCGAATGCGTATTCTCGCCGAAGTGAGAGCGCAAGTGGTTTTGGACGATCTCGCTCAGCCGGTCGGAGTCGCCCGCGGCCGGCGGACGGGCCGGGGCCGGGCTGTCCATCTCGAGCGCGCGGTGGACGTCGTCGGGCTGGATGGGATAGCCCTTGGTCAGAATCATCGCGCGATGAATGCAGTGCTCCAGCTCGCGGACGTTGCCCGGCCACTGCCCCTGGCGCAGCGCGTCCATCGCCGCGGCGGTGAGCAACGGCTTGTCGATCTTTAATTCCTGTGCGAACTTCTGAAGGAAATACGCCGCCAGCCGGGGGATGTCCTCGGTCCTCTCGCGCAACGGCGCCAGGTCGATGGTGAAGACCTTGAGCCGGTGATAGAGGTCCTCGCGGAAGCGCCCCCGAGCCATGGCGTCCTCCAAGTCGCGGTTGGTGGCCGCCAGCACGCGCACGTCGGCGTGGAGGATTTCGTTGCCGCCGATGCGCTCGAAGGTCCTCTCCTGGAGGACGCGCAGGAGCTTGGCCTGCACGCCCAGGGGCACATCGCCGATCTCGTCGAGAAACACCGTCCCCCCGTCGGCCTGCTCGAACTTGCCGATCCGCCGGTTCTGCGCGCCGGTGAAGGCGCCGCGCTCGTGTCCGAACAACTCGCTTTCGAGCAAGGTCTCGGGAATGGCGGCGCAGTTGACCACGATCAACGGGGCGTTCGCGCGCAAACTGTGCTGGTAGATGGCGCGCGCGACCAATTCCTTGCCCGTTCCGGTTTCGCCGCGAATGAGGACCGTGGCGTCGGTCTCGGCCACGCGGCCAATGGCTTTGTACACCTGCTGCATGCTTCGGGTCTGGCCGACGATGGCGTCGCTGGCGGGCGAAACGGCCTCGGAATCCAGCGCCACCGGCCGGCCCATGAGGCGCACGCACTCGAGCGCCGCCTCGACGCTTCGCAGCATCTCCTCGGGCTCCGGGGGTTTGACGTGATAGTCGAACGCCCCCAGCTTCATGGCCTCGATGGCGGCGTCGGTCGTGGCGTAGCCGGTCATGATGATGACCGGCAGCCTGGGATTGGACTTTTTGATTTGCCGGAAGGTGTCCAGGCCGCTGATGCCGGGCAGACGAACGTCCATGATGACCAGGTCGGGCTTCTCCGCCGCGACCGCCGACAGGGCCGATTCGCCGGTGGCGGCGGCGCGCACGGCGTGGCCTGGGGCCGCCAGCAGTCGCTCAAACGCCGCCAACACGTGGGGATCGTCATCGACGACCAGAATCCTGCCCATCCTTGTCCTCCGGAGCCGCGGGAATCCACGCGGCAAAGACGCTTCCCCGCGGCGAGGAACTCTCCAGTTCGAGCAGCCCGCCATGCTGGGTCATGATCCGCTGGGCGATCCACAGGCCGAGTCCGGCGCCGTCGCGCTTGGTGCTAAAGAACGGATCAAAGATGCGTTCCACGACGTCCTGGCGCACACCGGGCCCGTTGTCGCCGACGCGCACGACCACCATGGGGCGGTCCCGTCCGTCGAAGGCCCGGGCCGCCGTGATCCGCATCTGGCCGCCGCTGGGCAGAACGTCCAACGCATTGTTCAGGAGATTGATGAACACCTGGCGGATCTGCTGGGAATCCGCCCAGATCGCCGGCAGATCGCCGGCCTCGTCGCGCTCTACCGAGATGGCGCCGGCGGCGATCCGATAGCGCAGGAGTTCCAGCGTCTTGTCGATCAACAGGGAGACGTTGCATCGCTGGGCGCTGACTTCCGGCGGCCGCGAGAAATCGAGGAAATTGCGGATGATGCCGTCCAGCCGGTTGATCTCCTCGGACATGACCCGGCAATCGTCTTGATGCCGAGGACTGCCGCCGAGGGCCTGTTGCATGGAAAACAGGCGCAGCTTCAGGGAGGTCAGCGGGCTGCGGATCTCATGGGCGACCCCGCCGGCGAGACGGCCAATGGATGCCAGCTTCTCGGCGTCGAACAGCTGCTTGTGGCTCAACGCCAAGTCGGAGCGCGCTTCCACGACGCTGGATTTCAGGGTGCGCAGATAGGCCCCCAGCGCGCTGACATCATCCCGGGGAGCCGCGGCCGGCTCAGGCTTCAGATACTGGCGCGCGTCGTCGGCCATGCGCCGCAGCGGACGAAAGACCCCGCGGAAAAAAAGCCAGATCAAGCCGACCATCAGCCCGCCGGACAGAGCCTGACAGGCCAGGAACCACACGGCGACCGCCCGGGTCTGGCTGCGGCGGGCCGACATCGCCGAATCGATATCCCGGTCATTGGCGTCGCTCAACGCTTCGCACAGCTGATAGACCCGTTCATAGAGAACGCTGACCTCGTCGAGCAGGACCCGTTTGGCCTCGCCGGCATTGCCGGCCTCGTAAAGCGCGATGGCTTCATTGCGCTTGGCATCGTAGTCCCGGAAGGCCTGGCTGATCTTCTCGAGGTATTCGCGCTGGCCCGGCTCCAGGCCCGCGTTGTCCAGTCGGGCGAGCCATTCGTCGAAATACGGCTTCCGGCGGTCCAACTCGGCCAGCCATTTCAGCGCTCCGTTCATGAGGTACCAGGAGGTGAACTCGCCTTGTTCGAGCAGGGCGATCTCGAGTTCGTGAATGGCGCGGGCCTGTTCCAGGTTGGCGGCGGCCAGATCCTTGTACGTCTCCTCCGTATGGCGGGCGGAGACCACCGCCAAGCCGCTGCCCAGCGCCGCCAAGGCCAAAGCGCCGACGAGGCCCAACACGATCTTCTTGGCCAAGTCCAGTCGCATCCGCCGCGCCATCCGCCTCCGTGTGGGCGTACGCCGTTTTCGCCCGATTGCGACATTCTGAGGCCAGGAGTCACGCGGGGTCAAGCCAAGGAGAGGGAAGAGGGCGAGTGCGGAGCGGCGGTCTGAAGAGCCACGTGGAGCCTTAGAGTTTGTTTAGGAAGTCCACTGGTCGCTGCGCGAAGCGCTTTGGAGTGCGGCGGCTTGTGTACAGACCGGGGACATGGGTGACACCTGTTCGGAGACATGGGTGACAGTGTAGAGTCATCCTCCGCATCGATTTGTGGAGGAGGAACCCATGCCTTGGAGCGAGAGGACCGCCATGTCCCAACGGGAA
>JAPLSS010000438.1 GCA_026398515.1 Candidatus Sumerlaeota bacterium
CGCCGGTCTGCTCGCCCGCGCGCCACAGCCTCAACACCGGCCAGTACTGCCACGTCCACGGCGTCACCGGCAACTCGCGCCCGGCCAATCCGGGCATGTTCACCCTGGCCCACGCTCTGAAGCCGCGCGGCTACCGCTGCCTGCACCAGGGCCACATGCACTGGTCGGGCCAGCCCAACGGCTACGAGCCGCCGTGGGAGACAGGATGGGTGGGGCGGGACGAATGGCGCGCATCGCTTTCGCCCAAGGCTCTTCAGCGCCACGAAGTCGAGCAGGCGATTCGCCGCACCACCGGCGGGCCGGGTCCGCGCACGATTGAGGAATTCAGCGGCGCCTTCGTGGCCGGCCAGACCATCAAGAGGATCGAAGAAGCGGTCGGCCAAGGGGAGAAGTTCCTGGCCTGGTGCTCGTTCAGCGAGCCACATCCGCCGTTCTACCCGCCGACCGAATTCTACCGCCTTGTCGACCAGAGTTTCATCGAGCTGCCGCCTCCCCTGCCGCCCAACGCTGCGCCGCATCACCCGCATGTGGTTCAGAAACGGCGCGAGTGGCGGCACCTGACCGACGTCGAACGCCGCCAGATCATCGCCGCCTACTACGGCATGGTCGCGTTGCTCGACGTCTACCTGGGGCGCGTGCTGGACGCCTTGAAACGCCTGGGCGTGTGGGACGAGACGATCATCGTGTGGACCGCCGACCACGGCGACCAGCTGTTCGAGAACGAGTTGCTCCTCAAGTTCGTGATGCGCGAGTCAGCCCTGCGCGTGCCGATGATGGTCCGCGTCCCGGGTCGGGCGGGGCGCGACCGAGGTGAATTCGTCGAGCAGGTCGACCTCTTCCCGACGGTTTGCGACTTGTTGGGAATCGAAATCCCGCCCAGCGTTCAGGGCCGTTCGCTGGCGCCGCTCATGAACGAGGCGCCGGCGCCGACGGACTGGCGCGACGCCGTCTTCAGCCAGATCCACGAGCGCTCCAGCGTCGATACCCGGATGATCCGCACCGAACGCTGGAAGCTGAACGTGTACAATGGCGAGCCGGGCGAGCTCTTCGACATGGAGAACGACCCCGGCGAATTCCACAATCTCATCGGCAATCCCGCCCACGCCGTCGTGATCGCCGAACTGCATAAGCGGATTCGCCAGTGGCAGGCGCGTCCGAATTTCGGGGGCAGTCGTTCAAACTCTCAAATTCCACAATCGCTCAAAGGTCCCCCGGCATGAGCAGCGGGATGGCCTGACGGCCACGTCGGCCATCTGCTGGCCGTTGGGCTGCTTGCGGACCTTGGTCATCTTGTCCCGCGCGTCCCAGAGATACTCCCACGCCTCGCCACCCGTCGTCGCTTTGTGGGTCAGGTTCCCGGCGGCGTCCCATTGATACGTGGTGTCCGTCCCGTCCTTGGTCGACTTGGTCAGGCGGTAGTTGTCGTCGTAGAGATACGTGGTCGTGGCGGTCGAGCCGCCGTGGGTGTAAGCCAGTTTCGTGCGGTTGCCCCCGGCGTCGTACCAGTATTCGTTGAGATAGTCGAACGCCGTCCCCGCTCTCTCCTCCCGCGTCAGACGGTCCAGCGCGTCGTACTGGTACGCCAGATACGAGTTCGCGTTGTCGTCGAGGATGGCCTTGGTGACGTTCCCCGCGGCGTTGAATGTGTAGGAGATGGCGCAGGAATCCTGCGCGTCGCCGTCGGAGTCATACCCCTGGCTGCCCACGCGGGTCAGCCGCCCGGCGCCGTCGTAGGAGTAAGAGGCCTCGACGTGTTTGGCCCCGCTGGCCGGGTCGTAGGAGACGCGCGTCATCAGGCGGTTCGTCGCCGCGTCGTACTGGAAGGTGGCGAGGTTGGTGCCCCCGCCCTCCCCGTACCAGACCAGCGTCAGGCGCCCCAGTGAGTCATAGTAGTTCCAAAACTCCTCGCCGGCCGGGGTTTCTGACGCCAGCCGCAGCCCCGCGCCGTTGTTGGCGAACTGGAACCCGACCCCGCTGTCGTAGTACTCGCTCGTGGGCGCGATCCCCGAATACGTATACGAGAGCGTCGTGCCCGGCCCGGTCATCTTGGTCGCCTGCCCCACGGCATTATACTGTATCGCCAAGTCGGTCATGCTCGCCAGCGAAAAGTCCACCCCGGTCATCCGCCCGGCCAAGTCGTAGCCGTACGCCACCGTGTCGCCGGTCGAACGTTTGGTTCTAATTCCCAGTTACTGCCGTTAACACAATGGCAATTGGTAGACTGCTCCGAGCCCTATTTTCGTGCGTTTCCGGGCGCCGCGAAGCGCCATGAGGCGCTGTTCCCGAAATTCGGGACTCCTGCCCGAAATACGGGATAAACTGTCCCCGAGATTTCGGAAGACCCGCCCTAAATTCCGAACTTATGCCTACCGCTATAATCAGCTCATCGCTCTTGAGTGTCTGGATTCGTTTTTGCCCCCGATTTTTCCCTTCCTTGCGTTTCGTGCGCGTCATTGAGTTTCCCTTGTCCACCACACCAATTGAACAACCAGTTCACTCCAAAGACATTAAAAGGACCACAAAGAACACAAAACAACCCGAGCCAGTGCGCTCCAGCCGACAACACTATCATGCCCCAGACAAAAGAGGGTTGAAGTGCCTGGAGATACCGCATTTCCTTCCTTACCCGCAACTCCGCCAATTTGCCAGCGAAGATCACGAGAAGTGATGGAACTAGTAACGCAAAATAATACGACGCGTATAGAACAAGAGTTCCCTCGGGGGTATCAACGAAGCCCGACCCCTCTTCTCCCAGAAACATTCCCCACCACATAAGTGGGATTGAGATAGCCCCTTGCAGGATCCAAGCAATGACTATCACCGTCAAACAGCGGATTGCCAATGTGCGATCACTTATGGCCTTATTCATTGCACTTGCCCCCACACTTGCCCAAGAACTGATTCAATAGATTATTCGTGAATTTCACGGCTTCATCATGTTGCCACTCATGTAAAGCCACCCAATCCGTGCTATGTGTCCAGTGACCGAACCAAGGACCGTAGCCAGCATAAGTGTGCGCCCAATAATCCTGGACGCGATGGAGCGCTGCGCCAAAAGCAAACGCGTCACATCCTTCTATTGCAGATTTTGCTTCGCCAAAGGGGCCGCCTAGATCCTTTGGAAAGTGGCCGCCTTTCCACCATCCCTTGAATGTCGTTGGTGCCGTGTCTGGATTCTCGTCATAATGCTGGTCGGCGTCTGCGATTTCAAGACACATGCCTTTGCAGCCGTGCATGCACCTGCAAGAAAGGTAGGTATCATCCCAATGAACATCTCTTAACCACAGACCCGTGGGGTCAACATGCTGTAAAGGCGTGTTATCGCAAAAAACATACGCTGGTTCCGTCGGGCCAAAGGGACTAACACTTATAAACGCCGCAGCGTCCGATGCATACCACCTCGGCTCGAAATAGTACAGCCCCACATCCCCATCATATTGCTTCGTCGTCAGGCCGAACGCCTGCGGGCTGCCGGAGAGGACGTTGCCGAAGGCGTCCATGACGGGGGCGGTCTTGGCGCCGTCGGCGTCGAAGGTCGCCAGGACGTTGCCCAGGCGGTCGTAGGCGTAGAAGGTCTCGGCGCCGGTCGAGGTGTTGCAGGTCTGGATGACGTTGCCCAGCGCGCCGAGGACGGAGCGGTGCGCGATCGTCGCGCTGGGGACGTTGACCGTCTCGACGACCGGGGTCAGGCCGTCCTGGTAGTAGCGCTGGAGTTTCATTCCCCCAAGCGTCCGCTTCTCGTAGCGCCGGCCCTGGGGATCGTAGGAGTACGTGGCCACGTCGGCCATCTGCTGGCCGTTGGGCTGCTTGCGGACCTTGGTCATCTTGTCGCGCGCGTCCCACTGGTATTCCCACGTGTCGCCGCCCGCCTCGGCCTTGCGGGTCAGGGGGGAGCCCGAATACGTATAGGCGAGCGTCGTCCCCGGACCGGTCATCTTGGTCGGATTCCCCATGGCGTCGTATTCTATCGCCATGTCGGTCATGTTTTCGAGGGAAAAATTCACCCCGGTCATCCGCCCGGCCAGATCGTAGCCGTCTGCCTGGAGTTTGAACATTCCACCCGAGCCTCGGTTCGGCGGCGCGTCAAAGGGGAGTGTCATCTGTTTCGCGGGGCGCGGCGCTGGGCCACGGCGGACGGGCTTGATTCCGCGAAACAGACGACTGTCGCCTTTGACGCAAGGACCACGGGGGGAACGCCCTCGGATCGCCGTCGCCGGCTTTGGCTCGGGCGGCGGAGATTCGACGGCGCACGCCGAGCCGCCGACAGGAGGAATTGCGGACGATTGCGCGCCCACGGCGACAGTCACCGGTTTCGCGGAGGGCCCTCCGTCCGGGCAATCCAAAGACCCCGGCCCGCGAAACCAATGACAGTCCCCGCGGCGCGCCGGCCCCTGTTCCCGCGCGATCTCGAAACGGCCAGATTCCAAGTAGATGTAGCCGTCCGCGCCCCCAGGAACTGCCACGACGCACG